>USJW01000055.1 GCA_900555045.1 uncultured Clostridium sp.
ATCCAACAATCTATATTTTCATTATCTAATACATCATTAATTTCTGTTAACATATCCTGAGTATCAATACTATACTTACCACCAATTTTAATTTTTACTCCTCTGACCTCTATATCTATTCCTTGCATTGGTGTTCCTATTACAATTCCCCACAATTGGCGCAAAATAGGTAAAATCCTGAAGTCTTCAATAAGTCCAGCTTGTTTATAAAACTCCTTTAGATTTTCACCTGTATGGTATCCTGCCTTACCAAGTTTAATAGCAATTTTAGTTGCTATATATAACTCCCATATACTATCAAAGTCCGCTTCCTCTTGCTTTAGCAACTTATTGAAATCATCTGTTTGCAACTCTTTAATATCATTGAATCCTGTACCCGTTACTATCAATACTTCATTTTCCTTTAAATGTGCTAATTCTCTAGCTCTACTTTCATACTTTGAAAACATTTGAAATAATGCACTCTTACCAGAGCCTTTCGCTCCTAGAATTAATGCCTTTTGTGGATTTAAAAATTCATTAAAGTCTTTTGTCTTAATAAATTTATTATCTAAATTCTGTTCCGATTCAGAATCAACGTTTCCAAATTCTAATGATTCCAAAAGTTCTTCTTTACTCTCGTACATATGCCTGTTTCCTCCTGTACAGCATTTTAATAATTTTGTCACAGTTAACTTGAACAAATTTCTACATGTTTTAATTACATGTTTATTCTTATTATTTACCAGCTTCCTCAATCCACTGCTTCAGTTTGCTCTGAAGTAATTTTTTGTCTGAAAGCAAGAGTAAGCCTCTATCTCACAAAAGTTTCTCTCTTCAATATTTCTAATTCTCATTAATATCAAATAGTGCATCCATGTTAATTTATAAGGTACTTCTTCATTTCCTAAAATCCGAATCAACGCTTCGGATTTTTCATTTTCCAATTTCCCCAAATTTCAAGTAACACTTTCTCATATTCTCTAAATTATCAATAGAAAATCCCCGTCCATATTTTTCTGTTAATCTTAATGATAATTTTTTCAGTACCGCTTTTCCGTATTTAGCTCACACATTTCCTTGTTGTTCATCTTCTGTAATTTGTTTTCCTATCAAAAGATTGGTAATCATCTATATTAAGTTTACCTGTTTAAAGGTATTTAAACATGCGCTATCTACTAACACAATCACTTATCCATATAAGCTATCTATATTGTATTCTTCTATTATAAGTTTCTTACCCATATACACCACTCTCTCCACTCATGCTACCCTCATCAACAGTCAATCGTGCTAGCAACTCAATTCGAAACACGTTGTGTTCCATTTTGGATATGCACGATAAAACCGCCTTATGTTGCATAGATATCTTGATTTGTTTCACAGACATCGAAAAATAAAGGCAACTGAATACCTGGCATTTTACAAATAACGGTTACTGAAAATTATAACATGTATAGATGAAAAAGTATAGCTTCAAGACGGAACATTCGTTCTTCCTGAATTATATTTGAAAATCCTACTCCTTACATCCAATGTAGAGTTTACTCCTGGACAAATAGGATTTATTCTTGCATAAAGCCTACAATCAGCGTATAGTCTTTGATAGTTATCCGGTCAGGTGGCGGTAGAAGGAGGCCATTATGTCCAGATTAATACCAGGAAACCATAAACATTTAACCCTCGAGGATCGCTTGTACATCGAGCAGGCTTTGAACGAATGTAAGTCCTTTCGGGCCATTTCCAAATACCTCTGTAAGGACCCTTCCACCATCTCTGATAAAGTCTTTAAAAACAGGGTCGCCAATACATGGAATAAAGGCAGCTTCAACAACCCCTACAACTTCTGTATCCACCGTTTCCGGTGTCGGAAGACGAATGCCTGTAAAAAGCTCTTTCTCTGCGATACCCCCTGCCGCTCCTGCCATATCTGTAATAAAGTTTGTGATGGCTTTGAGTTGGAACAATGCCGGCGAATCAACAAGGCTCCTTTTGTATGCAACGGCTGCTCACCGTATGTACTGCGAGTGGCTTGTTTCTGCCAGGGAAGGCATCGGTCTGTCCCGTAAGGAACTACATTCCCTCGATGCGGTCGTAAAACCCCTGATTATGCAGGGGCAGTCACCTTACATGATCCTTGCCAGTCATCCGGAATTGGGGATTTCTGTCAGCACGCTGTACAACTATATCAACAAGGGGATTCTGCTTACAAGAAATATTGATCTGAAACGTAAGGTGAAATTCAAACCCCGGAAGATCCATCGCACGCAGATTGAAAACCGTGAGGTATTCATCGGACGGACCTACAAGGACTTTCAGGTTTCCCATGCGGATGAAATGGACGTTGTCCAGATGGATACAGTTAAATCTGCCAGAGGATCGGAAAAGTGTATTTTAACGTTCTATTTCCCGGAAACAGAGCTCTTTTATGCGCATCTGCTTTACCGGTGTACCCCCGGAGCCGTAAAGACTGTATTTAACAAGCTGCAGGAAAGTCTCGGCAGTGCTTATGACTTTGCCTGTCTGTTCCCGGTCATATTGACTGACCGTGGGGGAGAGTTTGGGGATCCCGACAGTCTGGAGACTTCTCCGGAAAAAATCCGTCGTACCAGTATTTATTACTGTGACCCTATGCGCAGCAATCAGAAAGCCGGTATTGAAAATGTACATACCATGCTGCGCATGATTCTTCCCAAAGGAACTGTTTTTACAGACCTTACGCAGTGGGACATCCGCAAATGTGTGGATCACATAAACAGCGCTCCTCGAAAAGCTTTAAATGGCAGCACTCCATATTTAGAAGCTTATAAACTGTATGACCCGGAGATTATGAACGCACTGCAGCTTCGGTATGTCGCACCCGATGAAGTGGTACTGACGCCGAAGCTGCTGAAACGTTAACCTTATAAATTCATAAACCACCCTAAACACGGATAACTTTCATAAAAGCCATGCAGCCTGTAGGAATTAGTCTTGGAAACCGAGATTCCCAGAGGCTTGTTTGTCGTATCCGGATTTTGGAGTTGCTTATAAATTTAAGTCTATTTTAGCACACGATGAACAATAATTGGGGGAAATCTTTATAATTACTATCGTTTTTTCAATGCATGTAGAAGTTAGTCTTACATACAGGAGTTAGTTTTGGAATTCAGGACACTTGTTCTTTATCTCTCGACTATATTTCCAGGAATTCCTTCATAATCTCCCTACGAACTTCTAAGAATGCCTGGAGCGTATACCAAAAGGTGTGCACATTTCTGACTTGGAAAGATACGTGCACAGGCTGATGAAATCAGGGATATGGATTCGAAGCCTATCAATTCATTTTAAGAGTACTCACCTACTTTATGAAAAGGGACAATTGCAATTTTTTTCTTTTATCCCACCACATAGACAAATGACAGGGCAAACTACTCCCCTTCCCCCTCCTTCACAATCCCCATAAATCTCCGTATCTTCTCCCCATCCCACTCATTCTCCTTCCCCGCCTTCATCAGACAAGAGCTCACAATCATCCCATCGCTGTGCCCAAGCGCCTCCGCCGCGTTTGCCTCGGTGATTCCACCGCCCAGGTAAACGGCTGCGTTTGGAAACCGACGCTTCACGCGGTCCGCCATCTCAAGCGTCTCCGAAAAATCCTTTCCCGTGAGAATCAAGCCGTCCGAACCGTATTTTAGCGCCTGCCCGGCAGCAACCTCAACCGGCAGCGGCCCCAAGGGGATGCCGGTGCGGTCGTAGATATCCGTGAAAACCTTCACTGGCCGGTCAAGCTCCTGCCTGGCCTTCCAGGCCTCCGCGGCGCAGCCGGTGATGAGTCCGCCCGCCTTGACCATGGCCCCGATAAACACCTTCTGACGAACAAAATCCGCTCCGCAGGCATTGGCCACGTGCAGCGCGGCGGCGGGGTCGTTGGCCTCCAGTATGATCCCCAGGGACAGCTGCGGGAACGTCCGCTTTACCGCTCTGCCCAGAGCGGCCAGAACGGTCACTGTCTTAAGCCCCGCGCGCTCTCCGGGAGTCTGATCCTGGATCATCATGCTGTCAAATCCGCCCTCCACGTGGAGGGACATCTGCTCCAGGAGCCACCGCTCCAGTTCATCGATCTCTGTCCTTCCTGCTCCAAAGGGAGGGAGGTGAATCACTCCCGTCACCTTATGTGTTCTTCCCATTGTGCTCCCCTCCTGCATTATCAAAATTTCCACTCCTCCACCGGCACCTCTTTCGCCAGCCGCTCCACCTCTTCCCGGCTCCGCCCTGCCACTCCCTCGAAGCCAAACGCTTCGATGCACAGGGAGGCCAGCGCAGCTCCGTACCTTCCGCTGCAATTCCAGTCTCCGGTTCTGCACCACGCGGAGAGAAACCCTCCATTGAAGGTATCCCCGGCCCCGGTGGCATCCTTAACTTCAGTCCTCCGGATTCCGATGCGGTAAGCGCTGCGGCCCTGAAAATCATAGATTTCCGCTCCCAGCTCCGCCCGCTTGATCACCGCAGCGGCAATTCCGGCGTCCCCAAGGCGCTCCACAACCGCTTCCAGCTTTCCCCCACACTCCGGATACAGGAGATTCAGCTCCACATCCGACGGCAAAAACAGATCGCAGCTGCGAAGCACCTCCTTCAGCGCCTCCCCATCTCTCTGTGCAAAGTATTCGCTGGTGTCCACGCACACGCGCACCCCCCTGCTCTTTGCCCACCGGGCATACTCCAGCTGCACCTGAGGCAGCATGGGCGGGAGGATCAACACCGTATAGTCCTTCTTGGGCAAATGCCTCGGCACCTGCTCCACCGACTTGTCATACCAGATTTGTCTCGCATGGCTGTGCGTCACCCGCTCAAACGTTTCCGAGTACTCCATAAAGCTTCTGCGCTGCTCCCCCAGCACCAAGAGGACCTCCGACGTGTCGATCCCCAGCTCATTGGCCCGCGCTAACACCGGCTCCGGAAAGTCTCTGCACCGCGTTGTCAGAAGGCCCACATTGCCCCCGTACACATTCGCCGCCACCGCCGTATAGAGGGCCGCTCCCCCCGGCACCTGGTCCGCCTCCCGCTCGGGCGTCCTGATCCGGTCGAGGGACAGATGGCCCGCCACCAGTATTCTCTCTTCGCTCATCCCTGCTCCTCTCAGTCCAGATTGACGGTTCCTCTCGTGAGCATCCGGCTCACCCTCTTGCGAAACGGGTCATTATGGCTCCTGCGATCGGGATCCAAGCCCCGTTTTTTGGAAAAATAGTAGGCGGTGAGCTGCATGGGAACCGCGTACAGGAGGGGCGCATACAGCTCTTCCACGTCCTCCGGCATGGCAAAGGCATATTTCCCCATCTGGCGCAGCTTCGCATCGCTCGATATGACGAACAGATCGCAGCCGAACTGGCGAAGGCACTCCCCGACCTCCTTCGTCCTCTGAAAGTTTTCACCCTCCGGAGCCACCAGAAAGACCGGACAGTTCTTATCGATCACCCAGAATTCCTGATGAGCAAATTCCTCGCTCTCCTGGCCGATGGCCGTCACATCGCAAATCTCCAAAAACTTGGCCGCCCCGTATTTGGCCGTGGCAAAGCTCGGCCCCGCCCCCAGCACATACACGGGGAAACTGTGTCTGTTGTAGACGAGATTTTCCCCGGCCTCCCTCGCAGTCTCCCGGCACTTTTCCACCGTATTGGCGATCTGTCCCATGACGTGTGTCAGCCGGTTAAGGCATGTCCGACGCTCCCCTTCTTTGGAAAGTCCGGCTGCCAGGCGATACAGCGCATACAGCGTGCCCGTGTAGGTCAGGGTCCCCGGAGTCCATCCCGGCTCCTCCTTGAGCCCCAGATAGATGGGATGGCTGCACACCCCGTACAGTCTCCCGGTCAGGGAGTTGGTGATCCCCACCACATAGGCCCCCCGCTCCTGGGCCGTTTTCACCGCCTCCACAGTCCGCGCAACATTTCCCGACATGGAGACGGCAATCACCGTGCTCTCCCCATCCACCTGGCGGATCCCGCTGACAGAAAACTCCAGCGCCGTCATGGGGAAGCAGAGACAGTCCGTCTTCTCCAAAAAGTAATTTTTAACCGCCAGGCCCGCAAAGTAAGAGTCCCCGCAGCCCAGAAGAAAAATCTTCTTATTCTTTCCATTCCCCAGAATTTCCGCACAGGCCTTCTCCACCGCCTCCTCGATCGTCTTTAAGTCAGAGATCAGGCTCCCCTGGCGCTCGATCTCCTCCATCATATCCCGGTATTCCCGCATAGTAACCTCCCTTATAATACTGTCGTTGTAATCAGTCCGCCCGCTGTAATTCTCAAATACAGGAGAATGCCGAACAGGCAGGCGAGTGTGACTATCATCCCGATATCCCGGCCGGTAAACGGTCTTCCGCTGATGGACGTCCGCTTTCCGGTACCGGATTCAAAGCCTCTGGCCTCCAGGCTCACTGAAATCTGCTTGATCAGCCCCAATGCCCGGGAGGAAAGGGGGATCAGAATTGCCACATTCTTCCGGATTTTCCCCAGCAGATTCCCCTTGTCCATCTCCAGCGCCCTGGAGCGCTGCGCATCCTTGATCGTGTGAAGATCGTTGATGATCAGCGGCACAAACCGCAGGGACATGGAAAAAGAGAACGCCATCTTGTACGGCAGCCCCAGCTTCACCAACCCCAGCGTGATCTCGCTGATGCTGGTGAACATCATCCAGTAGATGCTCATGAGCACGATGGTGCAGAACCGGAACGTCATGGCGATCCCGTACCAGACGCCCACCGAGTAAATGTCAAGTCCCCCGACCGTTACCAGCACGGTGCCCTCCTTCAGTGTAAACGGCCAGATCACCAGCGAAAAAATCACAATCAAAAGCGCGACACTCTTTAACAGCTTCAGGGACTGGATGATCGGCAGTTTTGCCGCCGCCCCCACCGCGACCACGCACAAAAACAGGGCCGCCAGTATGGCCGGATGGTTGGTCAGAAGGCAGATGACAAACGTCCCGATGAACAACAGATTTTTCGTGACCGGATGCAGGTGATGAATCACTGAATCACGATCAATATAGCTACCTACTGCATTCATATCCCGCCACCTCCATAAATTCCCGGTTGTCCAGTGGAACCGTTTCCCATCCCAGCGCCAGGGCCAGCTGTGTAATCTGGGGAGGGAACAGACAGGCCTCCCGCAGCCGCCCCTCCTCCTTAAATATCTCCCGGACCCCGCCGTTTAGGGCGACGTCCCCGTCCTGCACCACCCATATCTTTTTCGCGTGCTCCGCCACAAACTGCATGTCGTGCGTCACCAGGAGAATGGTCTTCCCATTTTGGTTGAGCCGGTCCAAAATCTCCCCGATCCGATCCTTGTAGGACTTGCTCAGTCCGGTGGTCGGCTCATCCACCACAAAGATATCCACATCCATGGCGATCACGCAGGCCAGAATCAGAATCTGTTTCAGGCCCCGCTCCAGGGACAGGGGCGTCTCCTCCCGCCATGGCCCCAGGCCGCTCAGCTCCACGGCCCGGTCCACGGCCTCCTTCACCTGCGGCTCGCTCCATCCCAGGTTCCTTGGCCCGAAGGCGATCTCCTCCTCCACCGTCTGATTGAACAGCTGATGGTCCGGGTTCTGGAACACGTAGGCGGTGTGATGAGCCAGATCCGCCACCGAGCTGCTCTTTGTATCCTTTCCGCAGACGGCCACACGTCCCGCCGTGGGCTTTAACAGGCCATTTAAATGCTTGACCATGGTGGTTTTCCCGGCTCCGTTTCTCCCGAGAACCGCGATAAAATCACCCGTCTGCACCGACTGCGTGATCCCCTTTAAGATCTCCCGCTCCCCGTAGGAAAACACGGTGTGGTCATAGGAGGCCGCCACCGAGGTTGGCTGCTCTCTGCCGCAGGCGGCCCCTACGGACTGCTCCCCGCCGCAGGCGGCCCCTACGGACTGCTGCTCCCCGCCGCAGGCGCATGCCCGGGCAAACGGTTCCCCCGGGACATCCGGGCGCTCTGGCGCATGCTCTGTCACACCCTCCGCCTTAAGCGCGCTCCTGGCCTCCCCGACGGTGAGGAACACCGGATACTTCCGGCTAAAGCCCATGTCCTGCCAGAGAAGGCTCACATCCGGCACGTTGATCTTGGCCTTCTTCAGAAACTCGGTACGGGCCATCACTTCCCGCACAGGACCCTGAGCGATTAGTTTTCCGTCCTCCAGAACGATGAGACGGTCGGCCACTGTCACCAGATAGTCTATATCCTGCTCCACAACGATGACCGTATTCTCCCCGCTCTGTGCCAATTTTCCCACAATCTGGAGAACCTCCGCCTTCCCAACCGGGTCCAGCTCCGTGGTCGGCTCATCCAAGATTACGATGTCCGGAGCCGATATGATGGAGGCGGCGATGGCAAGTCTCTGCTTCTCGCCGCCGGACATCCGAAACGGCGCCCGTTTTTTATAGTCCCGGGGCAGACGGACCGTATCCATGACCTGGTCCATCCGCCGTCTGATCTCCTCCGGAGCTACCCCCAGGCTCTCCGGCGTAAAGGCCAGATCCTCCTCCACCGTCGTTCCCAAAATCTGGGTTTCCGGATTCTGGAAGGTCATTGAGACATGGGGGACCAGCTTTGCGGTGGACTCCGACCGAACATTGACCCCGCAGACCTCCAGCTCCCCGCCCCAGGCGCCCCCCGTCTTGTGCGGAACAATTCCCTTGATCGCGGAACAGAGCGTCGTCTTTCCGGCCCCGTTCGGCCCGATAATCCCGATCACCTCACCCCTGCGGATCTCAAAGCTGATATCGTCAAGCGCCAGCTTCTCCGTATCCGGATATCGGAATTTCAGTTTTTTTGCTCTCACTAGTATCTCGCTCATCCTGTCACCCTGTCCTCTTTACAAATTCTCCACCGTCGCTGTGCTCTGCTTTCTCCAGTACATTCCGTTTTTCACCGTGAACGGGTACAGAATCTTTAAAAATACCGGTCCCAGAAGTAACGGCGACAAAATTCGGTTCATCAGCAGTGCGAACGGCTCCGTCGTCCAGGCTGCCACCGGCGGCATGGTGCCGGTCACATCGATGAACCACGGCATGGACAGCATGCCGAATCCGGCTCCGATACAAACCCCCAGAATATACTGAAGCCAGCTGGCCTTTGTCTTAAGCGATGCGTCCTTCACAATCATGGCCGGTATCAGGGCAAACGCGAAAAAGTTCCCCAGAAATCCGCTGACACTGGCCGGTGAGATAAATCCCTTCAGGATATCGGAGATCACGTTCCCCAGACCCGCACCGATGGCCCCCGGTATCCCAAACAGAATTCCAAGCACCGGCGTGATTGCCGCCCCCGGACGGAAACTGATCCATCCAAACCGGATCGGTCCTGTGATAATCGCTGCTCCGGCATTCAATGCCGCCGATATGGCGATGATGGTGATCGCTGAGGCGTCCCACCGGATATGATGCTTCACCAGTTTAAAACCGTCCAGCTGCCACTTGAATGACATCAGAAAGGCCAACCCGCCAAGGCCAAACGATACCGCTCCCAACACCCTCAAAATACCTAAATAGTTTTCCATCCCTCATTCTCCTTCTCATTCTTTCTTTTTCATGAAAAACATTGCCAGCGCTCCGATGAGAAGCACTGCCCCAACCGCCTGAAACATCGGTGTCCCGGCCTTCACCCCGCCGAGGACCGCTGCGGCAATCACCACGATCAGCAGCACCACCGCCAGAACCGCTATCCCTTTTTTGGACATTCGCTACACCCCCTCCCGTCATGATGTTATTATAAAAACATAATATGTTGTGATAAAAAGAAAGGCTGATTTCCAGCCATTCTCCTTATTCTTCCCTGGCAAGCTCCACCGTAATCTTCATCCGCTTGCTGTTGATCAGAGACCGCGTGATCAAAATCGGCCTCCCATCCTCCTCCACAATACTCCTGGTGTCCAGGACCGGCGTATCGCAGCTGATCTTCAGATATTCCGCTTCCTCCCTGGTGGGCATAGCAGCCACGATCTCCTCTGTCCCATGGCTGAGCCGATGCCCCAGCCGTTTTAAATGGCCATAAATCGACTGTGTCAGATCGCAGTCCTTAAGCTTCTCGCCGATCCCCGGAAATACCTCCGAGGTGCTGATGTGCGTCGGAACCCCGTCCACCGTTCTGAGACGCGTAATCCTGAGCACTCTTGTCCCCTCCGGGATACCGAAATCTCGCGCGTTGACGGACTCCACGGGCACCTCCTCCACCCTTAAGACCACCGCTCCCACGGTTCTCTGGCTTTTTTCCATCTCCTCCGTAAAGCTGCGAAGCTCCTTAAAGCGAAGGTTGTACTTCTCCGATTCCCCATAGGACACAAAGCTGCCTTTTCCCTGAATCTTATAGATCAGATTCTTTTTATTCAGCTCCTCCAACGTTTTCCGGACCGTAATCAGGGAAACCCCGTAGGTGATCGAGAGCTCTTTCTCCGACGGAAGCTTCTCCCCCACCTCCCAGACCCCTTTTCTGATGTTCTCCATAAATATGGACAGAAGCTGCAGGTATAAGGGGATATTGTTGTTTTTATCGATAAACTGGTTTTCCATCTGTCCACCTCTAACTTATTATGTTTATATGATAACATAATGTGAAGTGCTGCACAATGAATAATTTGTTCAAAATTCAGCGCAGCTAATTATGCATATTTCACAAATCATTTTCACCCAACCGTTCCATTTAAATAGTTCAGGACATGCACCCGTTTCGCGCGCTCCTCTTGACATCCCCTCCCCCATTCCTTATACTGACCCTATAATCACACCCATCGTCCCCACAAACCACACAACCACCAGGAGGCCACCCCTATGAATTCCAATCCCCCATTCAATCCCCCACTCAATCCCTCAACCATTCCCTCATATCTCCCCCAAACCTCCTTCCGCAGCGACATCCTTGCCTTCGCCCACGAGCACTACCAGACCTCCCCCGATTATCCCTGGCGGTCCCTGCCAAAATATGCGGTCCTGCGCCACAGTGACACGAAAAAGTGGTATGCCGTGATCATGGAGATCTCAAAAGATCGCCTTGGGCTCCCCGGCCATGACCTGATTGACATTTTAAACCTCAAATGCGATCCCGTGCTCAGCGGCTCGCTCCGCCTGAAGCCGGGCTTTTTGCCCGCCTATCACATGCAGCGGGGCAATTGGATTACCATCCTCTTAGACGGCACCGTGGACAAGGAGACCATCTTTTCCCTGTTGGAGATGAGCTACGACCTCACGGCCAGCCGCAAGAAAACCCGGGCGGCGGGCCCGGCCGGAAACCGGGAGTGGCTGGTCCCGGCAAACCCCAAATACTATGATATGGAGAAGGCCTTCTCCGAAAATGAAGTGATCCGCTGGAAGCAGAGCAGCAGCATCGCGGTGGGCGACACCGTTTTCATGTACGTGGCCGCGCCGGTCTCCGCCATCCTGTACAAATGCCGCGCCGTGGAGGTGGACATTCCCTGCAGCTATGATGACGGAAAGGTCCGCATGACCCGCGCCATGCGAATCAAGCTTCTGCAGACGTACGACCGGCAGCGATTCAGCCTTAAACGGCTGAAGGACTACGGCGTCTATTCCGTCCGCGGCCCCCGCAGCGTGCCGAACAGCCTCAGCTGTGAGCTCAATCTGGCGTGACACTTGGCATGAGTTGCCGCCCCGCCGCACAGGCAGCCGTGCGGATGGGCTGGATGTGGGGATAGAGTGGTGGCTGCGGCGGCGGACTACTGCCTTCTCCCACCGCGTTCAACAAAAAAGCGGCGGACCACTTCTCTCTCCAAAAAGTGTTCCGCCCCATTCGTTTCAATCCCTCTATTCTTTTTTCTTCATCCTCCCCAACACAAACTCCCCAAACCGTCTCTCCTCCCGCTCCATATACGCTTCCCAACCAGCGGCAGCCTCCTCGTTCTCCCCCTTTTCCAGCTTCTCAACCATCCGCGCCAGAATCTCCCGGTACTCCTCGTGGAGGCTCTGCTCCCTGATTCGCAGCAGCTTGAAGGGGTAGCCCCAGGCCAAAAACTCCCTCAGCTTCCCGTAGCTCTCCCGCACCATCCTTAGCGGGCACTGGGTCTCAATAAAGCTTAAGAAAATCTCGCACCCCAGATAGCTCTTCTCCTGCGCGAGCAGCGCGCGGCAATCCTTTGCCAGGTTCATGCGCTCTGCCTCGCTCACATGTTCCAGCGTGTACGTTGCCACATGCCGGATGGAGAGCGCCAGCATCTGGATGCTCTCCCGGTACAGCCTTGCCCCCTCCCGTGCCTGCGGCCTTGAAAAGTCCACCTGAAAGGGTGCGTTTAGGACCATGGTCCCCTTCCCGTGCTGCGACTGAGCGACGCCCAGGATGTTTAGGATCTCAAGCGCGCGCCGCACGGTGTTTAGGGAGACGCTGTAGCGCTCGGCCATCTGCGGCAGGGACAAGAGGTAGCTGCCCGCCGGCCAGCGGCCGCTGGCGATCTCGCGCAGGATCCGGGAGACCAGCGTGTAGCGAAGCTGCGGCCTCTGCCGGTAAATGTTCCACTGGAAGGGAATCTGCTCCCGCGCGTTAAGATCGTACTCTGTGACAGCCTGATCGGTGAATTCAAACAGCGTCTTTACCGCCTGCGCGTAGGACTCCTCAAACTGTCCGCGCAGGCAGGCGATCACCTGCTCCTGCGGCGAGGATGCCAGCTTCGCAAAGTCCACCCCCTGCACTCTGTCATCCCCCAGATAGGGGAAGCGGATGTAGCGGACCATCTCCCAGTAGAGGTTTAAGATCAGCCGGTTGTCCAGCGTGCTGAGCACAAAAATATAAAATTTCACCGGCATGGACACAATCTCAGGTCCGTTTTTCGCCAGCTCTTTTGCAAACCTCTGCCAGGACGCGCTGCTCCACCTGCGCATCCCCTCCTCCCAGAAGGGCTCAAACAGCAGCCGCCCGGACTGGGTCAGTTCCATGATCCCCGCCCTGCGGGGCAGGAAATATCGGGCCGCATACTCCCGCGCCCTGGCGGAGTTGGAGTTATAGGTCACCCGCGCCGCCTTCCGCGCGTCCATCTGAATATATCCATCTTTTTCCAGCACTTTCAGTGCCATCCGGACCGTCGCCGGCGCCATGCCGAACACCGCACATAATTTTGGTATGGACGGCAGCTTTTCGCCGCAGGCGCAGACCCCGAACAGGATTCTGGCCTCGTAGTACTCGTAGACAATTCTGTAAAACCGGCTGTCATTCTCCAAGGCCCGCACCTCCTTTGCCACTACTCTAGAAACAGCTGCTCTAACGCCTCCCGAAGCAAATTTAAGTCGATAGGCTTGGCCACATGGGCATCCATGCCCGCCTCCCTGGCCTCCTTAATGTCCTCCGCAAACGCGTTGGCCGTCATCGCAATGATGGGAATCTCACCCGCGTCGGGCCGCCTCAGATTTCGGATTGCCCGGGTGGCCTCGTAACCGTTCATCTTCGGCATCTGCACATCCATCAGGATCGCATCGTACGTCCCCGGACTGGCCTGCGCAAACTCCTGCACCGCCTGGCTGCCGTCCGTCCGCACCACCGTCCTCGCGCCGTGCATGGCCAGAAGCTCACAGAGGATCTCCGCGTTGATGGCGTTGTCCTCCGCCACCAGGAACAGCCGGTCCGCGAACACATTCCGGTCCGCTTTCGCCGATTGAATTCCTCCCTGGGCCCGCATGCGCTCCTCCTCGGGGGCGGCGTCACACGTCAGCTCCACCTGGAATGTGGATCCCCGGCCAGGCGCACTCTCCACTGAGATCCGACCTCCCATCAGCTCCACAAGCCCTTTGGTGATGCTGAGGCCCAGCCCGGTCCCCTCCACGCAGGTGTCGCTGCGGCTGCGGGTGAAGGGCTCGAAGAGGCGGTTTAAGAACTCCTCCTCCATGCCCACACCGGTGTCCTGCACCACAAACCGGTAGCTGACCCGGCTCTCATCCATCTTGTCCGCCGCTTCCCCGATCTCCTCCACCGTGAAGGTCACGCTGCCGCCCTCCGGCGTGTACTTTACTGCGTTGCTGAGCAGATTGATCAGGATCTGGCTCACGCGCAGCCCGTCCCCATAGAAGTATTCCTGGCGCACGCGCTCCGCGCAGATGGTGAACGCAAGTCCTCCGGCCCGCGCCTGGGGCGCGATGATCGCCGAGAGCTGCTCTAACAGCTCCGGAAGGTATATTTTCATGCGGTTAAGAGTGATCTGTCCGCGCTCAATCTTGCTCATATCCAGGATGTCGTTGATCAGGCTCAGCAGATGCCTGGAGGACACCGCAATCTTCTGCAGGCAGTCCTCCACACGCCCCGGCTTATCCATGTTTGCCACCGCAAGCGTTGTCATCCCCATGATCGCGTTCATGGGCGTGCGGATGTCATGGCTCATGGCGGACAGGAAATCGCTCTTGGCCCGGTTTGCCTCCTCGGCCAGCGCCAGGGCGCCCTCCAGGGTCCTCTTGGTCTGCCGCTCTGCGGCCAGCATGTCTGTCACATCCGCCCGCACCAGGCAGATGGTTTTGTGGTTGGAATCCCCCCACAGCACATTGATCTGCTTGTAGCGCTCCTGCTCCCCCTCCTTGCACGCGAACAGGAAATCGTATCCGTCCGGCTTTTTCTCAAGCCCATCCACCATGGTCCGGGACTGAAACTGAAGGATTGCGTTCTCCCGGCCTTCCTCCACCCCGTGGCCCTCCACGAAACGCCCCATGGCCTCGTCGTAGTGCTCCACAAAATAGGGGGGCAGATTGCCCAGCACGGTCTCCCGCGTGTACAGCGTCAGATTCTGCCGCTCGATATCCACGAAACCGGCCAGCTCGAAGGTGTAAGCGATCACGCGCAGAAGCCTCTGCTGCTCCCGGACGGAGTCCGTGATGTCCGAGCGGGACAGGCAGACTCTCCCCAGCCGCAGGTCCACCGCCGTGACCGTCATGTTTTTGGTCCGCACGTCCCCGGTGTCGTCCACCAGCGAGAAGGCGAAGGTGTAGGAGTCCCGCTCCTTCAGATGTGCGAGCATGTATTCCGTGCTCAGCCCCTCCCGGTACCGGTACCGATCTCTCGGCACCACCGTCGTTTTTAGCATCTTCTCCATCCACGCCGAGTGGCTGCCCCGGGCGATGGGGGCGCATCGGGTCCCCTCCCTGCGCAGCAGCACCGTGTAGGTGTCCCGCAGAAGGTCAACATCCGCCACGAAGTCGTACCCGGAGGCCGACAGCTGGTGCAGAATCCGGTCCGATATCATCCGGTCCGTGATGTCCGTCACCGTCAGAATTCCCGTCACGTCGTTGGTGTCCGGGGTGGCCACCAGATTCATGTTAAACTGCACATACCGCCCCAGCTTCTCCTTGGGCAGCCGGGCGAAGCACTCTAAGCGCTGCTCCGTCTCGCCGCGCTCGAATGCGCGCAGCGCCGGCGCGTTTAAATACATATCTAAGAACTTCCGCCGGTCCTTCTCGTCCACAACCAGGCTGGAGAGGCCGGTGAAGAACGACTCCCGCACCCACCCGAAGGTCTTTAACAGGTCCGAATCCGTGTGGTCGATGATCTCCATGATCCGGTTCTCCGTGATATTGCAGTGGCCCATGATCAGGGCGTTGGGATCCTGCGTGTGGTAGTGCTGCATGATCAGCTCCCGGTACTGCCTGCGGATCCGCTCCTGCTCCTCCCGCTCCTTCGTCACGTCCTGATAGACGGCGTAGACACGGCTCTCCCCGCCCTCATTCTGTATCAGAGAGAGGGTATTTTTCACCCAGACATAGCTGCCGTCCCCCCGCTTTAAGCGATACACAATCTCACAGTGGTCCTCGCCGCTGGCAATGTACTCGTCCATCTGCCGGTCCACCGTGCTGCGGTCATCCGGGTGCACACCGGCCATGGCGTCCTCGCTGTACAGCTCCCACGCCCGCTCAAGGGTCATGCCGGTCATGGCGGCGAAGCCGTCGGACAGAAACTCCGGCCACAGGCGGCCGTCCTTCTCGTAATGCACCACCGCCACGCCGCCGGGGAGATTTTTGACCACGGTCTGGAAATACTGCTCCAGCCGCTCCTTCTCCCTGCGGGTCACAACCTCGTCCGTCACATCCCGCACAAATTTTACGTACGCCGGGATTCCGTTCCAGTTGGTCTCCTGAAAGCGGGTGTTGAAAAACCGCCCTTCCGCGCCGATGGGCATATCGTGCTCTTTTCCGTCCGGCGCATGGGTCTTCAGCGTGCAGAACGCACACGGCTCGCTCTTTCCGTGCAGCGCTGCGTAGCACTTCTGCCCCAGCTGGAACCGGCCGCCCTGAAACAGCGCCCTGGCCTCGTTGGCGTAGAGCAGCTCATAGTTGTCCTTGTTGATCACATAAATCCCGTCTACCGACTCGTTGACCAGGCTCTGGAACAGGCGCGTCTCCGCGGACATGCCCGTAAACACGGCGTAAAACCGGCTGACCGGGGCCAGGGGACCCATGCGTCTTCCGTTTAAATGGATCCAGATCAGCCGCCCGTCCTTGTGGCGCATGCGGTAGGACACATCCAGCACCTCGCCGCTTATCACCGCGGCCTCCACCGCCTGTTCCACCCGCGCTCTGTCCGGCTCGTAGATAATGTCCAGCGCGTCCCGCTGGACCATGCGCTCGTACTCTTCCCTGGTGTGTCCGGTCAGCTGCATAACCCCATCGGAGAAAAAGGTGGGGATAAAGCGGCTGCCCTCCACCCGGTAGCTGGCGATCCCGCCCGGGATCGAGTTGACCAGATGGTCCATCTCCAGCTGCGCTTCCTTTAGGTCTGAGATATTGTGGAACACGCAGTGCAGCAGGGGCGCTCCGCCCTCCTCGCCGATCCACTTGATCTGAACGCGGACCCAGACGATGTGCCCGTCGCGGTGCTGCTTGCGAAACTCAAAGTTTGCCACCTGGTGTGTGCGGACCACTTCCATTGCCCGCTCCACCACCATCTGCGTGTCCTCCCGGTAGGTCAGCTCCGCCGCGTCCCTTTTTACGAGCTCCTGGTACTCCTCCACCGTATAGCCGGTGAGCTCCGGAACCCCGTCCGAGAAATAGACCGTCTCGAACTTGTCTGTGACGCGGTAGATGGCGACTCCCCCCGGGATCGCATTGATAATGTCCTGCAGAAGCTCCTCCCCCATCCGCTCATTCTTCCTTTCCGAAAATAAAGTCGTACAATGTCTGGTAAAGCCGCTCCGGCTCGATCGGTTTCGCCAGATGGGCATTCATCCCCGCCGCCTTGCTCTTCTCTATGTCGTCGTCAAACGCGTTGGCCGTCATGGCGATGATCGGCACGGTCCCGGCATCCGCGTTGCTCAAGTGCCGGATGTTGGCCGCCGCCGACAGGCCGTCCATGATCGGCATGCGGATGTCCATCAGGACCGCGTCATAGTAGCCGGTCTGGGACTTGTTAAACAGCTCCAGCGCCCGCAGCCCGTTCTCCGCCTTCTCCACCTCAAAACCCTTATTCCGCAAAAGCAGCTCCGCCACCTCGGTGTTGATGAGGTTGTCCTCCACCAAGAGCACGCGCTTTCCGGAAAAGTCGTAGTCCGCGGCCTCGCTCGCCGGGGCCGGCTCCTCCTTCTTCCCCAGCGCAGTGGTGAACGCGGAGACCAGGGAGGACTTAAACATGGGCTTGCTGATCAAGAGATTGACCCCGGCCATCTTGGCCTCATGCTCGATGGCGCCCCAGTCGTAGGCGGTCACAATGATGATGGTGACCTCCGGCCCCACGATGCCCCGGATCTGCCTGGCGGTCTCGATCCCGTCCATCTCCGGCATCTTCCAGTCTATGAGGATCATGTCGTAATAGCGCCCCTCGCCCCACAGGCGCTTTACGCGGTCCACCGCCTTGCGGCCGCTGTCCACCCACTCTGCCCGGACGCCCATCTCGTGGAGCGTGGCAACCGCGCTCTCGCACACCGCCACATCGTCGTCCACCACCAGCGTCTTTAGGTGGGAGAAGTTATAATTCTGCTTTTTCTGGTTGTGGCGGAGTTTTTCCTCCTCTGAAATTCCCAGCTTCACATCCACGGTAAACTCGGTCCCGATCCCCTTGATGGAGCGCACCGTGATCTTGCCGTCCATCAGATCCACAATGTTCTTGGAGATGGCAAGCCCCAGCCCGCTTCCGCCAAACAGAGCGGTGGTGCCGATGGACTCCTGGGTGAACGGCTCGAAAATGTGGGGCAGAAACTCCTCGCTCATGCCCACGCCCGTGTCGTTGATGATGAATCGCAGCACGGCATCGTTTTTCGTCCGCTTCCGCTGGGCCGCTGAGAAGGTGACCTTCCCGCCCTCGCCGGTGAACTTCACCGCATTGCTGAGAATATTGATAAGCACCTGCTGCAGCTTCATCGCGTCGCCGATGTAGTAATCGTCCAGCACCGGGTCCAGGATGCACTCATAATCCACCCCTTTCGCCTCCGCCTGGGCAAAGCAGATGGAATTGATCCCGTTTAAAAACTCCTCGGTGGGAATCTTTTCATTTTTCAACAGCATCTTGCCGCTCTCGATCCGGCTCATGTCCAGAATGTCGTTGATTAATGACAACAGAAACCGCGACGAGATGCCGATCTTCGAGATGCAGTCCGCCACCTGCTCGTCGTCCCCGATGGACTTGGCGGCGATGGTGCTCATCCCGATGATCGCGTTCATGGGCGTCCGGATCTCGTGGCTCATGCGGGAGAGGAAGTCGGTCTTGGCCGCGTTGGCCTGCTCAGCGGCCACCAGCGCGGCGGCCAGCTCCTCCTTCTGGCGCTGTTCCCTGCGGACCACATCCGTCACGTCGGCCCGCGCCACGCACACGCACTCTAACTCCTTGCTGAGGTAAAAGACCTGGAACCGCTTTACCCTGGACGCCCCGCTCTCGTCCCTCACCTCTGCGATAAACGTGTACAGGCTCTGCTCCTCCAGCTGCTCGCGCATGTACCCGTAGTCCAGTTTCTTTAAGTATTCCCCCCGCGCGGACTCGTCCATATGGTTCTCGGAGAACGCCCGGATCTCCTGCTGGAACCTTCCCTTCACAGGCATGGAACTCTTCTTCGCGCCGTTTAGAATGATCAGCCGGTAGGTGTCGCTGTTTAAGTCGATCTGCGTGATAAAGTCGTAGTCCAGCTCCACAATCTTGCTCAGCAACTGCTGCTGGAGCCGCTTCTCCGTCACGTCCACCGTATAAAAAAAGACAATCACATCGCCGGTCTCCGGGTTTAAGCAGGAGCGGAAGTTGGTGCTTTCCCAGAAAACGTTCCCGCTTCCTCTTCTGCTCAGGAACTCAAAGTGATAATCCACCTTTCCATCCGCAAAATCCTTTAAAACCCGCTCCCGCTTTAAGGTGCGCCGGATCTCCTCCCCGCGCACCGCCTCCACGGCAGAGTCCGCCAGCTTGTTGATTGTCTCGTCGTAGGTATCCCCGATCCGCGCCAGCGCCACATCCGGGCTCACCAGATAGCTTTCCAGGCGGTTTCCGGTGACATTGAGCCGCCCCTGAAGCCGCCCCTCGGCAGCCGCCAGCTCCGCAAAGTACGCCAGCTCCTTCTCGTACAGCTCTCTGGTGCGCTCCTTCGCCCGCCTCTGCGCGGTGATATCCAGGCACACGGACGCGATGGCCTCTCTTCCGTCCTCCACGGTCATGCGCCGTCCCAGATCGTGGATCCATATGTAGGAGCCGTCCCTCTTCTTCATCCGGTACTCCACCACATACTCATCCTTCTCCTGGAGCTGCTCTGTAACCGAGCGGTTCACCATCTCCTGTTCCTCCGGGTGTATGCAGTTTATAACCAAGCCGCCGATGTCGGCCCGAAACTCCTCCTCATCCCGATATCCCAGGTACTCTAACATGCGCCGGTTGACAAAATAGAGGGGAAAGCCCTCCTCCATATATCCCCCCATCATGCCCCCGGGCATGGAGTCGTCGATCAGCTCCCTGCGCATCCGCACCGTGTGTTCCATCACCAGCGTCTGGGGGGCATACCCGTCCCCGCGGCTTTGACAGGGCTCCGCAAAATGCATACTCACCAGCTTCCACGCGTCCTTCTCTGCAGGCGATATAAGCGTCGAAAACACCCGAAGGTGCCATGAAAACTGCGTGTTCTGAAGCGTCAAATTCGCTGTCAGGTTGTACACGCCCTCGGCCACCGTCAGCCCGCTAATCACAGAAAAGCACACGGAAAAAGGGGATCTAATCCCCTTGATGTCCCGCTGGATATAGCGGGTGAGCTCCTCTTTTCCGTGAATGTCCTCGCCCGTCACAGCGCTGACAAATTCCACATTTTCAGCCAGATAGGAGGCTGCTTCCTGTACATCTCGTCTCTCAAACCACGCCCGGCAGAACGCCTCCATCCTCTCCCGGACCCCACGATCACATTTCATCTGTCTGATCCCTCCAGAGACAGCAGCCCCCTTTGCTGGCGCGCTTGGCACAGTACAGCGCCCGGTCTGCCCTCTCAAGCATTTCCTCCATTTTTTTACTTCCGTCCCACATAGCCACTCCGACCGAGCAGGTTGCGGATGTCTCATCGCCGAAATGGATCTCCTGAATCCTACGGCAGATCTCGTCGCCCTTCTTTCGCGCGCTCTCCTCCGACCACATCCGCTTCATGATCACCACAAACTCGTCCCCCCCGTAGCGGGAGACAATGTCGCTGCCCCGGGTGTAGGTGCGCAGTATCGCGCTGAACTCCTGGATCAGCCGATCCCCCTCCATGTGCCCGAAGGCGTCGTTGATGTATTTCAAATTGTCCAGGTCAAACATAAACACGGCCAGGGGCCCATCCTCCCTGCCGATGGTCTCCGCCGCGCCTACCAGGCCCCTTCGGTTTAAAAGACCGGTCTGGTAGTCTCGGACAGCCGCATCCGCTAAGGCCTGCTCCCGCTCCTTGGCCACCGTCGCCCCCATCACGCGCTGCGCCCGGTTCCACAGGCTTTTCTGCAGGTGCGGCTTGGCCGCGAAATCGTCGGCTCCCTGTTCCAGAGCCTTCTCCTCCAGAAACGCGTCCGCCACGGCCGTGGCGATCACCGGGATGTTCCAGACCGAGCTCTCCCGCTCGATCACCCGGAGCACAGAGAGTCCGCTGGGGTTTTGCAGCGTCATGCTCAAGACCGCCAGCGCGACCTTGCTCTCGTAGCTGGCCAGGCACGACAGGGCGGACTCCCCGTCCGCGGCCTCCACCACCTGGTATTGGTCCTCGAAGGTCCTTCGCACGCTGGCCCGGTACTCGGCATCCTCGTCGGCCACCAGCACCACCTTGCGAAACTCCTGCATACCGTCCAGCTGCCGGTAATCCTGCTCCACATCCGCGTGCTGCTGCCGGATCAGGCGCTCAAACTCTGCGCAGGGAACCGGCTTTGAGAAGTAGTAGCCCTGCACGTAATCGCAGCCGATCTCCCGCAGGCGCTCCAGTTGCTCCCTGGTCTCCACGCCCTCAGCGACCACGCTCAAATTCATCCAGCGGGCAAGCCCCATAATAAAGCGCAGGATTCCTTGGTTCACCGGCTTGGCGGTCTCATTGCGGATAAAGATCATATCCAGCTTCAATATATCGATGGGCATCTGGTTGAGCATGTTGAGCGAGGAGTACCCGCTCCCGAAATCGTCCATCTCGATGATAAAGCCCAGCTCCCGCAGGCGGCTGACCGTGTCGATAATCTGGTTGGGGTCCTCCGTGTAGGCGCTCTCCGTGATCTCCAGATGGAGCCTTGACGGGGGCAGATTATACTTTTTGACGAGCTTTAACAAGCCGTCCGCCAGATCATCGTTGTAGATATCCGCGCGCGACACGTTGACCGAGATCGGGATGGACGGATATCCCTTATCCTCCCACTCCCGCAGAACCTGGCAGGCCAGCTCCCACACATACCGGTCCAGCTTGGTGATAAAACCGTTCTTCTCGAACAGCGGAATAAAGTTGGCCGGAGACTGCATCCCCCATTCCGGGTGGTTCCAGCGCACCAGCGCCTCCGCCCCGGCCATCGCTCCGTCCTTTATACGGTACTTGGGCTGGAGATAAATCTCAAACTGCCCCTCCGCCAGGGCCGGCTCCATGCTGTCGGTGATCGCCTGCTCCCTGAGCAGCCTGCTGCGCAGCTTGTCGTCGTAGGCGGCAAAGTACTTTCCGTACTGCCCCTTGATGCTGCGGGCGGCCAGCAGCGCCCGGTCGCACATCTGCTCCACCTGGATGGCTCCGCCCTTCACCGAGTAGATCCCCCATTTCATCACCACGTTCTTGGCGCTGGAATAGCTGTTCATCCGCGCATTGGCCTCCATGAACAGCTCGTTGGAATACTCGCTCCTGTGCTCGATCAGGCAGGCGAACTGGTCCGCGTTGAAGCGGCCGCAGATTCCGCTGTCGCCCACGAATTCCTTGTATAGGTCTGCCACACCGCACAGCAGCCGGTCCCCCGCGGCGATGCCGAACACGTCGTTGATCAGTTTAAAGTTCTCAATGTCGGAGCAGACGATGTCATACTCCTTATCCGGGTGCTGGATCAGGATCCCCTTCACCCGCTGGTAGAAAAATTCTTTGCTGTAAAGCCCGGTCAGACGGTCGTACTGGACCTGGTTCATAATCGCCGCGGTCTCGCGCAGGTTGATAATTCCGGCCACCCGGTGCAGGATAATCTGCGGCTTATACGGTTTCGCCACAAAATCGGCGGCTCCCTTGGAGAGCGCGGTCACTTCATCCGTCTCATCGTCATTTTGTGTTGTCACAATCACAGGGATAGAGGAAAATTCAGAATCAGACTTGACATGGGAGAGAAATGTGTAGCCGTCCATCACGGGCATCACAATGTCCAACAAAATAAGGGATATGGCTTCCCCATATTCCTTTAAGACCGAAAGCGCTTCCAGACCATTTTCAGCGGTCAGCACGACATACTCCGGAGATAGTATCTCACTGAGCATCGCCCGGTTGATCTCATTGTCTTCCACGACCAATATTTTTTTACGAGAAATCATTTGTTTACCTCTCTATTTCAAATCTGTACCAACCATCCTTATTGCTCTCAAGCATTCGTTCGCCAGAGACGCCTGCGCGGCGCCCACAGGGGCTTTCCGCCGGCAACTCTGCCCATATATGTATCATCCATTTTAACACAGAAATTGGGAATGTGCAATCCTTTTGAGCGCTTCCCCCTCCCCAGGGCGCGAAAAAAGCAGGTGCGGCGAGCCCTGCCCATCACACCTGCATATTTTCCATCATTTTCCTATTTTTCCTGCCCGATCTGCTCCTTCACAACCTCGACGCCCTTCTGCACCTGGTTGTCATCCTCGGGCTTCACAATGGCCTGAGTCTTTAAATCCTCGTCCAGCTCCACCTTCACATCCGGCTCAATTCCCTTCCCGTGGAGGTCGAAGCCGCTGGGCGTGTAGTAGTGGGCCACCGTGATCTTGATCGCGGAGCCGTCCCCCAGCGGGATTAGGTTCTGCACGATGCCCTTGCCGTAGCTGGTGGTTCCCACGACGGTAACCCAGTCGTAGTCCTTGAGCGCCCCGGTCAACACCTCGGAGGCGCTGGCGGAATCCCCGTTGACCAGCACAGCGATGGGGAGCTTAAGCTCGTGGCCGTCGGAGGCCCGGTAGTGCTGTCCCTTGCCGTTCTTGTCCGCGGTGTAGACAATCAGCGTGTTATCCTTGTCGTACTGCTTGATGTCATCGGGCAGCAGATAGTCCGCGATCTCCACCGAGCTGTCCAACACTCCGCCCGGATTGTTGCGCAGATCCAGCACCAGCCCCTTCATGCCCTGGGCCTCCAAGTCGTCCACCGCGTCCTTAAACTGTTGGGTGGTCACCAGGTCAAACTGGGTGATCAGGATGTAGCCGATCTGATCCGCCAGCATCTGGTGCTCCACGGTGGGAACCTCGATGCTCCGGCGGGTGAGCGTCATGTCCACGTACTCGTCCTTGTCCTGGCGGTACACGGTGATGTTGACCTTCGTGCCCTCCGGTCCCTTGATATAGTTGTTCACCAGCACGGTAAGGCTCTCGTTTGCCACCACCTTGTCCTCCACCTTGTAGAGAATGTCGCCGGGGCGCATCCCTGCCTCGTAGGCCGGTGAGCCCTCAAACACGCGCACGATGGTGCAGAGCCCGGTGTTCCGGTTTTGGCTGAGCATCGCGCCGATTCCGGAGTACACGCCCTCCGTGCTCTCCTGCATCTCCTTGTAGTCCTCGATGGTGTAGTACTCGGAGTACGGGTCGTTGAGTCCGGCCAGCATGCCCTTGTATACATACTCCTGCACGTTTTCCGTGTCCTCGTCGTACAGGAAGTACTGGCTGATGATCTGCTGGATTAAGGACATCTTGTTGTTGATCTGTTCATAGTCCAGATCGCCCTTCACCTGCTCCTTGCCGTCCGTGATTCCCGGGCCGGTCTGGGACACCTGGGGGCCCTCCCCCCGGATCACCGTCCTGCTAAAGAGGTAAATTCCCAGGGACATGCCCACAATAATGAGGCCCACGAAGACCGTGACCAGGGAACCGGCCAAGACGCCGGTCCAGAAACGGTTGTTTCCCTCCGGCCGTCTGGGAGGTCTCTCCCTGTCCCGGTTAAAGTCATTGTTGTAATTATTCTGATTATCCACTTTCTGTCTCCTATCTGTCCGCTACACTTCATTTTCCCGCAGCTGCCGTCTCTTACGGGCTCACATACTTTTTCGGGTTCACGTACGTCCCTCCCGAGCGAATCCCAAAATGCAGATGCGGTCCGGTGGAATATCCGGTGGACCCCACCTTCGCGATCAGCTGGCCCTGTTTCACCTTATCGCCCTTCTTCACCAGCAGTTGTGAGCAGTGCATGTACACGGTGCTCACGCCTCCCCCGTGATCGAGCATGATATAGTTTCCGGCCGAATAGCTGTATGTAGCGATCACCACCTCGCCATCCGCAGCCGCTATGATGTCCGCCCCGGTGCTGGCTCCAATATCGAGCCCCTTGTGGTTGCTGGAAGCGCCCTCCGTCGGGGATTCCCGGTCCCCGAACCCGGAGGTGATCCGGCTGCTGGAAGGGCAGGGCCACTTAAAGCTAATATTCCCCAAATTTGTGACCGTATACGTTTTTCCGGCCTCCTGTGCCTTCCTTCGCTCCTCCTCCTCGCGCCGCTTCATCTCCGCCTCAATCCGGCGCATCTCGTCCTCCTGGGCCTTGATGTCCGCCTCGTAGCCGTCGATCTGGTCCTGGGCGGAGGCGATCTTGGAATTGTAGGAGGTCAGCTCCGACTGCTTGTCGGCTAAGAGCTGATTGACCGAGGCTTTTTTTGCCTCCGTGGTCTCTTTAAGGGCCAGAAGCTCGGCCCGCTCGCTCTCAAGAGCCGCCTCCCTGGCCGCCACGTCATCCTTGGCTTCCCCATACTTCACCAACATATTCCGGTCGTACTCCGTGATCTTGCTCACGTACTCCGCACGGTTTAGCATCTGTGAAATATTCTCGGACTGCATGATCAGGTCCAGGAAGCTTGTGTCCCCACGCTCATACATGTATTTGATCCGAAGCTTCATAGAGTCGTACTGCTGCCGCTCGGTCTCCTTTGCGGCCAGAAGCTGCTCCTGCGCCACGGCGATCTCCCCCTCCTTCGCGGAAATCTGCTCCGCCAGCCGGGACAGTTCCTCGGTCAGCGCGTTCAAATTTCCGTCCAGCTGCCGCACGTACTTCTCCGTGTCCGCCTTCAGGCTTTCCAGCTGATTTAGGGTCTGTTCCATCTTCTTTTTTTCCGCCTCCAGAGCGCTCACCTGCTCCCTGGCATCCTTTAGGCCCTGGCTGGTGGCGTAGGCATTGGGCCCGGTGAGTGTCAGGCTCACGGCCAAAAGCCCCGCGCCGAGCGCCGTTTTGGCCTTTCTCAGTCGGTTCATCTGTCTTCGCCCCTTTCCGTCAAACCCTCAGATGTCTGTGGATGGTGAAGAAGCTCACCAGGAATCCGATTCCCACCCCCAGCGCCATGGCCACTCCCGCCATATAGGGGAAGATTGCACTGAGCGGGAGGGGACGAAAGATTCCCGTGATCACCTGGTAATGCTCATCGATAAAGAGCACCGCCCTCTGGTACAGCACGTACATGCCGCCTAAGGGAACCAGCGCCCCGAACAGACCAAGCAGCACGCCCTCCACCACAAAGGGAGCCCGTATCATGTAGTTGGTGGCGCCGATGAGGCGCATGATCTCGTTCTCCTGCCTGCGGAAGGCCGCAGCCACGGAGATGGTGTTGCTGATTAAGAACACGGCCACGGCTAAGAGCACGCCGATGATCACCGCGGACAGGAGTCCCACGATCTTCCCGGTGTTGGAGAGGCCGGCCACCGCGCTGTTGGAGTAGTTCACCTTGCGCACGCCGTCGATCAGCTCCAGGCGGGACACGATCGAATCCTGCTCTGCGATGTCGTTCAAAAATATGGTGTAGGAGGCGGAGTCCGCCAGCGGGTTGTCCTGGGCAAAGCCCTCCGCTAAGTCCTCCATGCCCTCGAAATAGTCCTTTTTAAAGTTCTCCCAGGCCTGCTCCGCGGAAATGTACTCCATGTCGCGCACCTCGCCCCAGGAGCGGATCTGGTCCCCGATGGCTGTAATCTGCTCCTCCGGCAGCCCGTCGTCAAAGAACACGGAGATCCCAACCGTGGACTGGGCCACCTGCGTCACATTCTGCACGTTGGCCACAATGGCAAAAAAAAGGCAGAATAAAAAAATACACGCAGAAATCGTCGCCATGGATGCCAGGGAGAACAAGATATTTCTGCATATATTTATGATGCCCTGTTTCAGGCAATACCAAAATGTACTAACCTTCATATTCGAAACGCTGCCTTTCCGGTGTGTAGTCGGCCCCGGTGTCGTCGATCACGACTCCACGGTCCATGGTGATAACCCGCTTCCCCATCTCCTCCACCAGTTCGCGGCTGTGGGTGATAACCACCACCGTGGTCCCCTTGAGGTTGATCTCCTCCAGGAGCCGCATAATCCCATGGGCATTAAAGCTGTCCAGATTGCCCGTGGGCTCATCCGCCAGCAGCACGCCGGGATTATTGATCAGCGCTCTGGCGATCGCCACGCGCTGCTGCTCCCCCCCGGAGAGCTGTCTCGGGTACGCCTTGTACTTTGCCGACAGCCCCACCATGCGCAGCATCTCAGGCACGGACTCCCGGATCACACGCCCGGGAACGCCGATCACCCGCTGTGCAAACGCAACGTTCTCAAATACAGTGCGGTCTTTCAAGAGTCTGAAATCCTGAAAGACCACGCCGAGTCCTCTTCGATATTTGGGGACGTACCGCCGCGGCATACGGCCCAAGTCCATATCGTTCACCACGATACGCCCCTTTGTGGGTTCCAGCTCTTTTAGGAGCAGCTTCATCAGCGTGCTCTTGCCGGAACCGCTTCTGCCTACGATAAAGACAAATTCGCCGTCCTCAACGGTGAGGCTCACATTCTTTAGCGCCTTGTTGCCTGTCTCATAGGTCTTGCTCACGCGATCGATCTCTATCATCTATTACTCCGAAGCTTCTATATTAATAGTCCAAGCTCTCCATGTAGCGCATGTACTTTGCAACCATTAACGCAATCTTGAAGGTGATGGCGTCCTCAAATACGCGCAGGTCTAATCCTGTGCTCTTCTCCAGCTTGTCCAGACGGTACACCAGGGTGTTGCGGTGGATGTAGAGCTGTCTGGAGGTCTCGGACACGTTCAGGCTGTTCTCAAAGAACTTGTTGATGGTGGTCAGGGTCTCCTCGTCGAACTCGTCCGGGGACTTGCCGTCGAACACTTCGCGGATAAACATCTTGCACAGCGGGATGGGCAGCTGATAGATCAGGCGGCCGATTCCCAGGTTGCTGTAGGCGATCACGTTCTTGTTGCTGTAGAAGATCTTGCCCACATCCAGGGCCATCTTCGCTTCCTTATAAGAACGGGAAACTTCCTTAATATCATTGATGATCGTGCCGTAGGCCACGCGCACCTTGGTCATCGCCTCGGTGTTCAGCATGTCCAGAATGGTGTTGGCGGTCTTCTCCAGCTCGCTGTAGCTCTCGCCCGGCTTCACTTCCTTCACCAGGATGATGTTCTTCTCATCCACAGCGGTGATGAAGTCCTTGGTCTTGGTGGCGAACAGGCTGCGGACGGTCTCCAGAGCGTTCACGTCCTTCTCGTTGTAGGTCTCGATAATGTAGACCACGCGCTTCACGTCGGTGTCGATGTGCAGCTTCTTGGCGCGGTTGTAGATGTCGACTAACAGCAGGTTGTCCAGCAGCAGGTTCTTGATAAAGTTGTCCTTGTCGAAGCGCTCCTTGTAGGCCACAAGCAGGTTCTGCACCTGGAACGCGGCCAGCTTGCCCACCATGTAGACATCGTCGCTGGCGCCCTTTGCAAGCAGGATGTACTCCAGCTGATGCTCGTCGAAAACCTTGAAGAACTGATAGCCCTGAATCACCTGGCTGTCCGCCGGGGAATCCACGAACGCCAGAATGGAGCTCTCCGATTCCTCCGCATCCGTAAACGTAGAAGCCAGTACCTTACCTTCTGTATCGCAAATGCATAAATCAATTCTCGTAATGCCTTTTAATCCGTCTAATGTAGTCTGCAGTATTTGATTAGAAATCATCTTGCACTCTCCTTTTTCAAAATTTAGTCGGAGTTATCTAATATCCTATTTTCCTATTTTAATGCAAAATTACAAAAAAAGCAAGGGAGTTATAAACTCACTTGCTTTTTTTTACAATTGCCTGTATTTTTACAATTTGTCCTTAGTTCAGGATTACAAGCTCGCTCTCTTTGTCGAAAATGTGAATCTTTTCCAGATCCAGAGCCAGCTTCACAGTGTCGCCAGGTCTTGCGGTGGTGCGCGGATTTACTTTTGCGGTAAAGCTGGTGTCAGCGATATCGAAGTACAAAAGAACCTCGGAGCCCAACATCTCATATACACGCACAACAGCCTCGATCACGCTCTTCGGGGACATCGCTAAGAAGGACTCCTCGTCGTGCAGATCCTCCGGGCGGATACCCAGGGTAACGGTCTTGCCGATGTATCCGGCCTCCTCCAGCTTCTTAGCCTTGGACTCGGCAACAGCGATGGTGTGTCCTGCAAAGGTCAGGGTCACATCGGAGCCGTCCTTGGCAACGGTCGCGTCGATCATGTTCATCTGCGGAGCGCCGATGAATCCGGCAACGAACTTGTTGCAGGGCTTGTCGTAAAGGTTGCGCGGGTTGTCTACCTGCTGGATCACGCCGTCCTTCATAACTACGATACGGGTACCAAGCGTCATAGCCTCGGTCTGGTCATGGGTAACGTAGATGATGGTGGTTTCCAGTCTCTGGTGCAGCTTGGAGATCTCAACACGCATCTGGCCTCTCAGCTTTGCATCCAGGTTGGACAGCGGCTCATCCATCAGGAACACTTTGGGGTTACGCACGATAGCACGTCCCATAGCAACACGCTGTCTCTGGCCGCCGGACAGAGCCTTCGGCTTACGGTCTAAGAGGTGATCCAGATCCAGGATCTTAGCAGCGTCATGTACTTTCTTGTCGATCTCATCCTTCGGGGTCTTTCTCAGCTTCAGACCGAAGGCCATGTTGTCGTATACGGACATATGAGGATACAGAGCGTAGTTCTGGAATACCATTGCGATATCGCGGTCCTTGGGCTCCACATCGTTTACCAGTTTGTCATCAATGTAGAGTTCACCGGAAGAGATATCCTCCAGTCCTGCGATCATACGAAGGGTGGTGGACTTACCACAGCCGGACGGACCTACGAAAATGATGAATTCCTTGTCTTTAATTTCCAGGTTAAAATCCTTAACAGCCACGAATCCGTTGGGATATTTCTTGGTTACGTTTCTCAGTGATAAACTAGCCATTCTGTTTTTTCCTCCTAAAATAGCACTTTCAATATGTGACAATTCTTGCCGCGTTTCGCTAAAATATCTGTTTGCGAAACCGCTTTTGTAACTATCCCTATCATACATGAAACCATTTTCATTTACCATATTGACAATTTACAAAATCCAAATTTAGGATTTAGCTAAATTGTATACCAGGAAAAAAAAGTGCTCGAAATCACAAATTTCCGCAGAATGGGTTGTTAGAAGTTTGTTAAATATGATAAAGTCTGTCAATATTCAATAAAACCTTCACC
>USJW01000056.1 GCA_900555045.1 uncultured Clostridium sp.
GGAGTATATATAGTAGAATAAAAAAGCTATTGATGAATACTAGACTTATTTTCAAATGGGATCTGAGAATTGGGCGCGTCGCTTCATTCTATTTCTTACTAGTATTTATATAAATAGTTATAGATGACTAAGCAGGTGATTTAGTAGAAAATATTACTTAGCCGTTTATTTGTAATAATCGGCGGAGGCTATTGTGCAAGGCACACGGCCCCCGCTATTTTTTTAACTGCCGGTATTTGCGCAGGCTTCGCACCGTATACCAGCACCAGTAGTAGAGCGCAGTTGGATACGAAAGTCCGATGTGCCGGTACACACGGAAGGTCATGCCGGCAGCCTTCAGCTTGTTGCCGGATTTGGACGTGGCGCTGAGGCGGTAAATCAGCAGCGGCTGGTCCAGCCCGTAGGCGTCAAGGCGGTTGTCCCTCAAAATCTGAAGCCACACGGCAAAATCCTCGTGCATGCGGTCGGACCCCATGGGATAACGGAGAATCAGGTCGCGTCGGATCATGACGGAGGAGCAGGAGATGATGTTCTGCTTTAAAAGCTGGCGAAATGAAACCTGCTCCGGGACGGGGAGGTGGTAGGACAGCGGATTGCCGTGCTCGTCCATGAACGCGGAGCCGGTGAAGGTGAAGTCCGCATGCATGCGGCGTGCAAAGTCCAGCTGCAGGGCCAGCTTTTCGGGGGACCAGCAGTCGTCGCTGTCCAAAAAGGCGATCCAGTTGCCTCGGGCCTGACGAACGCCCCGGTTTCTGGAGCGGGCCACCCCGCTGTTTTCGGCATTCCTTATATGGTGAATGCGGGGATCACGGATCTCATATTGGAGAATGATGTTAGCGGTGCCGTCGGCGGAGCAGTCGTCCACCACGATGAGCTCCCAATCGGTCCAGGTCTGGGCGATCACGGATTCGATGGAAGCGGAGAGGGTGCGCTCTGCGTTGTAGGCGGGCATGATGATGCTGACAAAATCGGATGAAACGGACATATGAAAATTCCTTTCCGGGCAAAGGCCCAGGTTTGATACCTATTTTACCAGTGAATCCGTGGATTGACAATAGGAGGCGGATGGAGTGGACATGACTTTACAATTTATGTCATTATTCTTACAAATTCCAAAACCGGTTGTGCGCCCTCTGACGCCTCGCTATAATAAACAATAGCACAAAATGACAGAATAAGGAGAAGCGAGATGAGGTTTCATGCAAAATTCAGGAAATGCTTTTTGACGGTGGCCGCGGCCCTGCTGGTGGTGGGGACGTTGCCGCAGGTTCAGGGAAATGCGCAGGAGATCAAGGGACCGGGGGCGGCGATCCGGCCGTCCGCCAATGGGGTCACGATTTATGTCAGCAAAAAGAATAAGACAGTGACCTTGAAGCAGTACAGCAACACCATCGGGACCTACCAGGCTTCCATCGGCCGGAATTCGTCCTCAGGCGATAAGACGATGGAGGGCGACGCGAGGACGCCCAGCGGTTCCTACTATGTCTGCACCCGGAATGATAAGAGCAGCTATTATCTGGCGCTGGGGGTGTCGTATCCTTCCGCGGAGGACGCAGAGAAGGGATATGAGGATGGAATTATCACGGAGGAGGAGCGCGATGCCATCGTGGAGGCGAACCGCAAGGGGGAGCAGCCGCCGTGGGACACGGCTCTCGGCGGAGCCATCGAGATACATGGCTGCCGGGGCGATGGACCGGGAACCGCGGGATGTATTGCGGTGGACAATGAAGTAATGGACATTTTGTGGGAATACTGTAATTTAGGTGTCCCAATCACTGTGGGACCATAATCAAAAATGATTGGAAAAGAGGAGCTGCCCATATGAGTAAGAAATTGTCCTGGGAAATATTGGATGAGACGACTGTAGTCAAGGATCAATGGATTGATCTGCGCGCCAGCACCTGCCGGCGGCCGAACGGCATGGTGATTTCTCCGTTTTATGTGAACCATACATCGGATTTCGCTGTGGTGGTGGCGGTTACGCCGGACGGCCAGGTGGTGCTTGTCCGACAGTACCGCCACGGGGCGGGGAAGGTGCTTCTGGAGCTGCCGGCCGGCGGAATCGAGCCGGGGGAGGCGCCGGAGGATGGGGCGGCCAGGGAGCTTTTTGAGGAGACAGGGTACCGGGCCAAGCGTCTGGAATTTCTCTTTAAAATCGCGCCCAACGCGACCGATTCTACGGGCTACGCCCAGTGCTATCTGGCCCGGGACGTGCGGCTGGCCGGGGAGCAGCATTTGGACGATACGGAGGACCTGGAGGTGGTTCTGATGGACCGGGAAGAGGTGAGAAGCCTTTTGAGCCAGGGCGGCTTTGAGCAGGCGGTGCATGTGGCTGCGCTGTACAAGGCGGTTGAGATGGGGGCGCTGTAAGGAGTGGTGAAAGGGGATAGGCGGAGGCGAAGCGGGAACACACTTGGCCTCTCGCCCCACCCTAAAAAAGCCCCGCCGTTTCGGCGGAGCCAAAAACACCAAAATATAATCCACATTTACCCTTCTATCCGATAAATTCCTTCCAGGATATCTACCACCCGCGGGATTCCCAACCGGCTCACATTGAACAGCATCTGGTGGGATTCGCTGCTTCCCCAGGCCTGCTTTGTGTAGTTCTCATAGTAATTCCTCCGCCGGCTGTCCGTGTGGCGGACGGCGCTGGCGGCATCCTTGCGGGGGAGCGAGTAGCGCTCCATGATTCGGGCGATCCGGTCCTCCATGTCTGCGCAGAGGAAAATGTCGATCAGCCCGGGATGGTCTCTCAGGATGTAGTCGGCGCAGCGGCCGACGATGATACAGGGGCCTTCCTTGGCCAGCGCCTCGATGATGGCGGTCTGGGTCAGGTAGGTGCTGTCGTTGAGTGGAAGCCCGTAGCCGGTCACGTCGTTGGGCTGCTTGGGAATCCGGTAGGTGGCCAGGAAGGAGTGCAGGGCGGTCTCGTCCACCTCCTCGACGCTGATCGGGGAAATCCCCATCTTCTCCGCCGCCATTTCCACCAGGCTCCGGTCGTACAGGGGAATTTGAAGTCTCTCCGACAGCCGCTCTCCGACTTCATGCCCGCCGCTGCCGAATTGACGGGCGATGGTGATAATTTTGTGGCTCATAAGCACGCTCCTTTCTGATGAAATGGTTGAATAAGGTGGGTTATAAGATTATTATAACTCATAATACTCCCGAAAGATAGAAAAATGTCAGAAAATATGCGTGGGAGAACCACTTTTTAACACTGCCTTGTTGAAACAGAAGGGTCTAAGGAAGCAGCTGCAGCTGAACCGGATTCGGATTCTATGGGGGCTGGCTCGCCGGAGGCCTGTTCGTACATCTCCTTCTCCACCAGCTCGGCTGAGTCCTCGTTCAGCTCTCTCTGGGCGCGCAGCATCTCCCAGATTGTGTCGTGCATCCAGCACACGGTGTCGCTCAGGATTTTATTTTCTGCATCCAGGTTCGTGATCACATTGCACAGCTCGGCGATGGTTGCGCGGCTGTTGAAGCGCTTGTGGGGCTCTGTGATGCGCGCCATGATTGAGGGATTGCGTTTGAGCATCTCCATGGCCAGGTAGTTGTCCCGCTCCTCGCAGGTCATATTCATAAATTCGGTGTAGTACATTTTTAGCATGCACATGGCAGTGCGCCCGTCGCCGCATTTTGGGCATACCGGATGGCGCGATGTCTGATAGTACGCGTAATGGCCGCAGTCCGGACAGTAAAATACCGCTAGTTCACGCATAGAAAAATCCTCCCTTTTGACTTTTTATTCCAGAGCATGTTTAAAAAAGCAGTGTAGCCATACAGTGCGTTTTTAAACATCCTCTGGCTATGCATATGTAATGCCTGACAGAGGGGGATACGAAAGCCCCCCTACATACTATTTATAACGGGTAAACGGTCGAAATATACCGCTTTTTTAGAAGAAAGTCAATGTTTTGGCAAAATATACAAAAATACGGCAAGACTTTTAGCAAGTCTGCCGTATTTTCGCCGCCTTTGTCGGGAGTGATTTTATATGCATGAACGGATGTGGTAGTTCCTGGCGGGTGTGGTTGGTTGTTTCATGGCTGCCATCGCGGCAGCCATGGGGGTGTCCCTTGGAGTCTTACTGCTGGATTACGCCCTCGGTGTTGACAACCCAGATCTTGTCGTTCTCATCCTTGTAGTCCTTGTAGCCATTGCCTAACTCCGGCTTGGTGGAGGACTTGGAGGAGGAGCCGGCCTTCTGCACAACGCCGTTGACGTTCACCAGGTACTGATTGTCGCCGAAGGTCACAGGCGCGAAGCGCAGGTCCTTGTCAGCTTCCTGGCGCAGGCCGTAGATATACAGCACGTTGTCCTTGATGCCGTGGTAACCCTGGCCCTTTTTGGAGCCGTCGGTGTGGAAGTACCAGTTCTGGTTCTCGTCGGACTTCTCATCGTAGATGACCTGCTTGCCGGTCCGCATGACGCCGTCCTCGCCGAAGTAGAAGTTTGCCACCTCGCCGTCCTCGGTGTTGACAACCTGCTTGCCGGTCTGCATCTCGCCCTTGGTGTTGAAGGCGTACTTCTTGGAGTCTACGGAGAACAGCTCCAGACCGTTTGCGGCGGCGTAGGGCTTACCGTTCTTAAAATAGAAGTTATAGGTCTCGCCCTCCTCGCTGATTCCCTCGACGCCCTCGATGGTTCTCCAGCCGGAGACGCGCTTTCCGTCCTCGTCGTAGTACTGATAGCCGGCCACGCTGTCCTTCGCGGGAGTCGCCTCGGAAGCGGAGGCAGTCTCCTCCACCGGCAGCTTGTACCAGCCGGTCTGCATGCGGCCGTCCTCGAAGGTGTAGTAGGCGCCGTCAATTTTTTTATCTACCTGATTCTCCACGCGCTTGCCGCTGCGGTCGAAGTAGAACCAGGACTCGGTGTAATCGGAATCGTCGTTTTCATCCTCCAGCTTGATCCAGCCGGTCTTCATCTTGCCGTCGCCCTCTTCGCCCAGGTAATAGTTGAAGCCGTCGATGTTGACCTCGCCTGTGAGCATGTGGCCGTCCTCGTTGAAGTAGTAGGTGCTGCCGTCGATATTCAGCCAGCGGGAGGTGGTCATTTTGCCGCCTTTTCCGTAATAGTACCAGTAATTTTCCGGCTCGCTCTCATCGTTGCCGTAATCTTCGTTTTCCACGGAGATCCAGGTCTCGGTGACGCGCTTTCCGTCTTCTCCTACGTAATACTCATCTACCTGCTGATTGATGGCCTGCATCCCGTCGGAATCCAGATAGTACCAATCGTCGCCTCTCTTCTTCCAGGTGTCCGTCATCAGATCGCCGTCAGAGTCGTAGAACACCCAACCCCCATTTTCCTGGGTCCAGCCGGCGGAAGCCGCGTAGACGTTTGATACGGGAGCGTTTGATAAGAGGTTCGGGGCGAAGGCCGCCATGAACGCGGTAGTGGATAATACAGCCAAAACTTTTTTGTGTTTTTTCATAATATTGGGTTCTCTCCTTTTTGATGTGTTGAATGGAATTCGTATGTGGCCGAAAATCCGTCGTTGCATTACGAACATGATTATAGCGGACGAACGGCTGCTTGGATAGTGAGGGTTTCTGGAAGTTCTGGAAGCGGCTGGGGAGGGGGAAATGAAGCGGGCGATGGACGGCGGGGAGAACGCCGGTTTACGGCGCCCGGAGCATGCGCGGGGAAAGCAGGGGTTCCCCGGATCCGGAGGGCAAAGGGGCGGTCCGGAAGCCGCCAGGAAACGAAAAACAGTAGGATTTTACCGCAAGTTATGCTATACTCACGTTAGACAAAATTTGACCGCGAATCAGAGGAGAAGATGTATATGAAGAAAAGATTGTCCGATTACATTGCAGACCGGCTGGTGGAGTCGGGAATCCGCCAGGTGTTTACAGTGACCGGCGGGGGCGCCATGCATCTGAACGACGCCCTTGGACATAAAGAAGGGCTGCACTGCCTGTACAACCATCACGAGCAGGCCAGCGCCATGGCGGCGGAGGCGTACGCGCGCATCCACAACCGCATCGCGGCCCTGTGCGTGACCACGGGCCCCGGTGGAACCAACGCCATCACCGGCGTGGTGGGCGGCTGGCTGGATTCGATTCCCATGCTGGTGCTCTCGGGGCAGGTGCGCTACGACACGACGGCGCGCTGGTCCGGCGTGGGAATCCGGGCCATGGGGGACCAGGAATTTGATATCTGCAAGGCGGTGGACTGCATGACCAAGTACTGCGAGATGGTCATCGATCCGGCGCGCATCCGCTTCTGCCTGGAGAAGGCGCTGTACCTGGCCCAGTCGGGCCGGCCGGGCCCCTGCTGGCTGGATATCCCGCTCAATGTGCAGTCGGCCATGATCGAGACCGGGGAGCTGGTGGGCTTTGACCCGGCAGCCTACGAGGCGGGCGGCACGGGCTGGGCCTCCCCGGAGGCGGAAGCGGCCCATGGGATCCCTGAGGACCATGCGGGCCAGGGCGAGAAGCGCCAGAGGCTTCCGGAGCCGGTCTCGCCAGAGACGGCCGAGGAGGTAATCCGGAGGATTCGGGCGGCCCGCCGCCCGGTGATCAACGCGGGAAACGGCATCCGCATCGGGCGGGCGTTCACGGTGTTTAGCCGCGTGGCGGCGAAGCTGGGAATTCCGGTGATCACGGGCTGGGACAGCGAGGATCTGATGTGTGATGACGATCCGCTCTACGTGGGGCGGGCCGGGAACATGGGCGACCGTCCCGGGAACTTTGCGATCCAGAACAGCGACCTGGTGCTCAGCATAGGAAGCCGCCTGAGCATCCGCCAGGTGGGATATAATTACCGGACATGGGCCAGGGAGGCCTTTGTGATTGCCAATGACATCGACGAGGAGGAGCTCAAGAAGCCCTCGGTGCACAGCGACATGAAAATTCATGCGGACGCGCGGGATCTGCTGGAGCAGATGGAGAAGGTGTTGGACCGGATTCTTGAGGAGGAGGGGGAGAAACTGCCCGACAGCCTCAGCTGCCCCGGTGAAAAGCAGGTGTTTGACGGCGGGGACGGCCTTCCGGGGATGAGCTGGAGCGAGACCTGCAGGATGTGGAAGGAGAAGTACCCGGTGGTGCTGCCGAAGCATTTTGACCACGGGGAAGACGAGCCGGCCAACGTGTACGCGATGGTGAAGGAGATCAGCAGCCGTCTGGACGAGGATCAGATCACCGTGGTGGGCAACGGCTCCGCCTGTGTGGTGGGCGGCCATGCGTGGATGATCAAGAAGGGACAGCGGTTTATCACGAACTCGGCCATCGCGGCCATGGGATATGATCTCCCGGCGGCCATCGGCGTGTGGGCCGCCTCCAGGGACCAGGAGTGCTACAGCCAGGGCGACCGGCCCACGGGCAAGGATCTGATTCTGCTGACCGGGGACGGGAGCATCCAGATGAATCTCCAGGAGCTGCAGACGATCGTGCACCACGAGATGAATATTAAGATCTTTCTGATCAACAACGGCGGGTACCACTCCATCCGTCAGACCCAGAAGAATTTCTTCGGGGAGCCCCTGGTGGGCGTGGGCGTGGACAGCTGCGATTTGAGCTTCCCGTCCATGGAGAAGCTGGCGGAGGCCTACGGCTACCCCTACGTGGCGGCGCGGCACAACGGCCAGCTGGCGGAGGCGGTGGAGGCGACGCTGGCCATGGACGGGCCGGTGATCTGCGAGGTGTTCGTCAGCAGGGACCAGAACTTTGAGCCCAAGTCCTCGGCCAAGCGGCTGCCGGACGGGACGATGGTATCCCCGCCCCTTGAGGACTTGTCCCCGTTCCTGCCGGACGAGGAGATGGACGCCAACATGATCATTCCCAGAATCAGGGAATAATGATGGAAAATATCGCGAAGAGAGCGTGAAATTGATGCGTATTGTATTGACAGGAGCGACCAGCTTTATCGGCCGCGCAGTGTTAAAGGAACTTTTGGCCGGCGGCCACCAGGTATTCGCCGTGGTGCGCCCCGGCTCGCCCGGGAGGGAAGAGTTGGAGCGGGCGGCCCAGCCAACCGCATCCTTAAAAATCCTCCCCTGCCCCCTCTCCGACATCCGCACTCTCGTCGCCCACCCCGCCCTCGCGGGCGGGGCGGACGCCTGGATGCATCTGGGATGGGAGGGCGCGGGGAGCGCTAATAGGGCGGATGAGACAGTGCAGAGGCGAAATATCGGGTACGCGCTGGAGTCGCTGCGCACGGCGGCCGCGCTGGGGTGCCGCAGGTTTTGCTTCAGCGGCTCCCAGGCGGAGTACGGGATCTGTGACGGGCCCATGCACGAGGAGCTGGCGTGCAGGCCGGTGTCCGAGTACGGAAAGGACAAGCTGGAGGTCTGTGAGCAGGCCCTGAAGCTTTCCGGTGAGCTGGGGATCACGTACATCCACACGCGGATTTTCAGCGTGTACGGCCCCGGGGATCACCCCTGGTCTCTGGTGGAGACCTGCCTGGACGCGTTTCTGTCCGGCGGGCACATCGACCTGGGGGCGTGCACCCAGCAGTGGAATTTTATGTATGTGACGGACGCGGCCCGGGCGCTTGCGGAACTTTTGCTTGGCAACGCGGAATCCGGCGTGTATAATGTGGCGGGGGAGGACACCCGGCCCCTTCGTTCTTATATTGAGGAGCTGCACCGCCTGTGCGGCGGCAGGGGCACCTTCGCCTACGGAAAACGGCCGCCCAACGCGGAGGGCGTGGTATCGCTGCGCCCGGAGACCGGGAAGCTTAAGGCTGCGGTGGACTGGCACAGCCGGGTGGATTTTGAGACGGGAATCAGGACAATGATTGACATGCGCAATATGGACAGGAGGTAGACATGAAACGTTGCATCGCCTGCGGGGCTCCGCTCTGGGAGACTCCGCTGCTCACACTGGATAACATGCCGGCCTCGGCACAGAATATACCGGACGCCTCACAGGTTGGGGACGATGAGGGACTGACGCTGGATCTCTGCCAGTGCACCGGCTGCGGCCTGGTGCAGTTTGACTGTGAGCCGGTGGACTATTACCGGGATGTGATCCGGGCGGGTGGTTTCTCCACCACCATGGTGGAGCTGCGCCGATACCAGTACCGGCATCTGATCGACACGTACAATCTTCAAGGCAAGAAGTTTATTGAGGTGGGCTGCGGCCAGGGAGAATTCCTGAAGGTTTTGACGGAGTTCCCGGTGGAGGCCCACGGCCTGGAGCATGATCCGAGGCTTGTGGAGCTGGCCCGGGCCCAGGGACTGGATGTGGAGCAGGGCTTCACGGAGACGGAGGACACGGTGTTTGCCGGCGGCCTCTACGACGTGTTTCTTTCCTTCAATTTCCTGGAGCACCAGCCGGACCCCTGCACCATGCTCCAGGCGATCTACCGCAACCTGGACGACGACGGGATGGGCTTAATCACGGTGCCCAGCTTCGAGTACATCATGGACCACAACGGCTACTATGAGCTGATCCGCGACCACATTGCCTACTACACCTTCGACACGCTGGCGGCCCTGCTTGAGAACAACGGCTTCCAGGTGCTGGAGTGCGAGATGGTCAACCGGGACACGCTGTCCATGATTGTGAAAAAGCGCCCGCAGCTGGAGGCGGGAAATTTGTTAGAGGGATATGTGGATCTGCGCCGCGAGATGGACACCTACTTAAAGTATCTGATGGCGTGGAAGAAAAAGGTGGCGATCTGGGGGGCGGGCCATCAGGGCTTTACCCTGGCGGCCACCACGAAGCTCGGCAAGAAGGCGGAGTACATCATCGATTCCGCGCCCTTTAAGCAGGGCAGATTCGCGCCGGCCTCCCACCTGCCGATCGTGGCGCCGGACTACTTTTTCGAGCACCCGGTGGACGCCATCGTGATCACTGCGCCCGGCTACACGGACGAGATCGCGGGGAATATCGCGGAGAAATTCGGCGACGGCGTGGAGGTGACGGCCATGCGGTCCAACCACCTGGAGCGGATCAAAGGCGGGAACCTGGGTGGACACGGAATACACAGGGAATAAAGGATAGGGACAGAGCGATGGAGCGAGTGGTGATTACCGGTGCGACCGGCTTTTTGGGCCGGAATTTGGCCCGGGTGTTTCTTGAGAACAATACAGAGGTCTTTGCGCTGGTGCGCCCGGACTCGAAGAATACGGGGAATTTGCCGGATGACCCGAGGCTTCACGTGGTTCGCTGCGGGCTGGAGCGCGTGGCGGACTGCGTGAAGGCGGTGGGCCATGCGGACGGCTTCTTTCACTTCGCGTGGGGTGGCGTGAACCGGCAGGAGATCGACTCCCCGCAGGTGCAGGCCCAGAACGTGGCGGGCTCCCTGGAGTGCGTCCGGGCGGCGTTAAAGCTGGGCTGCCGGGTCTTCATGGACGCGGGCTCCCGAGTGGAGTACGGGACGCCGGACTGCGCCATGCAGGAGGACATCCCGTGCGCGCCGGTGAACCAGTACGGGAAGGCCAAGCTGGAGTTTTATCAGAAGGCGGAGGCGCTGTGCAGGGAGCAGGGGCTTAAGTATTTCCACCTGCGGTTTTTCAGCGTCTACGGGCCGGGGGACCATCCCTGGTCCATCATCTCCACACTGACGCGGGAGCTGCCCCGGGGCGGGAAGGTGTCGCTCAGCGCCTGCCGCCATTTTTGGAATTTTATGTATATCGAGGACGCGGTACAGGCAGTATATGAATTATACCGGCATGCGGATGAGAATCCGTCCGCCATTGTCAATGTGGCGGGGGACGATACGCGGCCGCTGCGGGAGTTTGTGGAGGAGGTCCACCGGATTGCGGGAGGGCGCGGCTCTCTGGAGTACGGGACCTTTGTCCAGGCCAAGGAGGGCGCGCTGTCCATACGGCCGGACATTTCCAGACTGAAGGAATTCACAAAGGGCTGCTGGGCGGAGAGGTACAGCTTCGCCGCCGGCATAGAAGAGACTATAGAGAAAGAAGAAGCGTAAGAGAACGATGAAAAAGATCAGCATTTTGATTCCATGTTACAATGAAGAGGAGAACGTGGCCCCCATCAGCCAGGCGGTGATCGAGACCATGGAGCGGGATCTGCCGCAGTATGAATTCGAGCTGGTGTTTATCGACAACGACTCCACGGACCAGACCCGGAACATCCTTCGGGGGCTGTGCGCCGCGGACAAGCGGATCAAGGCGATTTTCAACGCCCGCAATTTCGGACAGTTCAATTCGCCCTATTACGGCATGCTCCAGGTGACCGGAGACTGTGTGATCGAGATGGTGGCGGACTTCCAGGATCCGGTGGAGATGATCCCCAAGTATGTGGCGGAGTGGGAGAACGGCTACAAGATCGTCATCGGAATCAAGACCAGCAGCCGGGAGAACAAGATGATGTACTGGCTGCGCAGCTGCTACTATAAAACCATCAAAAAGCTTTCGGACGTGGAGCAGATCGAGCATTTTACGGGCTCGGGGCTGTACGACCGGGAGTTTATCGAGATACTGAGAAACCTCAACGACCCGACGCCGTTCCTTCGCGGGATTGTGGCGGAGCTGGGGTACAAGCGCAAGGAGATTCCCTACGAGCAGCCCAGGCGGAGGGCCGGGAAGACCCACAACAATTTTTACCGCCTCTACGACGCCGCCATGCTCAGCGTGACCTCCTACACCAAGGCAGGCCTGCGGCTGGCAACCATCTTCGGGAGCATCTGCTCCGCGGCCAGCATGGTGGTGGCCCTGGTGTACCTGGTGATGAAGCTGATCTGGTGGGACCGTTTTCCGGCCGGCATGGCCCCCATGCTGATCGGGATGCTGTTTTTGGGCTCCGTGCAGATTTTCTTTATTGGGCTTTTGGGCGAGTACATTATGAGCATCAACCAGCGGGTGATGAAGCGGCCTCTGGTGATTGAGGAGGAACGGCTGAATTTTGAACCGGAGGATGAGTCCCGGGCATAAACCGCAAAGGATGGAGAGAGCGATGAAATACAAAGTTGATGTGGTCCGCATCCGCGAGAATTCCATCACCCTAAACGGCTGGGTGATCGGCAAGTCTCCGGAGAGCAAGGCAACCTTCCGCGTGGAGGATGAGCGGCACAAGCCGGTGAAATTTAAGTATGTCCCCACCAGGCGGGACGATGTGAGCCATATATATTATAAGAAGTGCTATGACAGGGATTTCGGGTTCGATATCCGGTTCCCTTACGAGCGGGGGAAGAACTATTATCTGCTGATCCGCTGTGAGGGAAAACAGGCCAAGATCAAGTACAATGAGGAGCTGATCGCAAAGCGCTCCAGCGTGGCGCACAAGCGGATGGAGAAGATCCGCGATCTGATGAATATGGAGACTGTTCGGGTGGCCGTGGACTTCTGGAAGGAGCACGGCCTAAAGGCGCTTGTGGTGAAGTCGAAGCACAAGCTGCAGGGCCTGGACAACGACTACGATTACGGCGAGTGGTATGATCTGACAAAGCCAAAGGACGAGGAGCTGAAGGCCCAGCGGGAAAAACTGTTTGACTTTGAGCCCAAGCTGTCCATCGCGATCCCGGCCTACAAGACGCCGGAGCGGTATCTGAGGGAGATGCTGGACTCCATACTGGCCCAGACGTACACCAACTGGGAGGTCTGCATCGCGGATGGAAGCCCCAAGGGGGAGAGTTTAGAGAGGGTTCTGAAAAAGTACGCGGAGAAGGATCACCGGATCCGCTACCAGATTCTGGGAGAGAACAAGGGCATTGCCGGGAACACGAACATGGCCATGGACATGGCCCGGGGTGATTTCCTGGTGCTGGCCGACCATGACGACACGCTGCCGCCAAACGCCTTGTACGAGGTGGTGAAGGCGATCAATGAGCACCCGAAGGCGCAGGTGATCTACACGGACGAGGACAAGCTGGACATGGACGGGAAGGCGCTGTTCGACCCGCATTTCAAGCCGGATTTCAACCCGGATTTGCTGACCAGCGTGAACTATATCTGCCACCTGTTTGTGGTGCGCATGGACCTGCTGGAGACGGTGGGGCGGTTCCGCCAGGAGTTCGACGGGGCGCAGGACTATGACTTTATTTTCCGGTGCACGGAGGGGGCCGAGGAGGTCTACCACATCCCCAAGGTCCTGTACCACTGGCGCTGCCACCAGAATTCCACGGCCAGCAACCCGGAAAGCAAGCGGTACGCCTTCGAGGCGGGGGCCAGAGCCATCATGGCGCACTACGAGCGCATGGGGATTGAGGCGGAGTCCGTGGAGAAGGGCGTGGATTACGGCATCTACCACACGAAATTTAAGATTAAGGGTGAGCCGTTAGTGTCCGTGGTGATCCCCAACAAGGATCACTGGCAGGATCTGGACACCTGCGTGCGGTCGCTCATGGAGCGGGCCACCTACAAGAACCTGGAATTTATCGTGGTGGAGAACAACAGCGCGCAGCCGGAGACCTTCGCCTACTACGAGAAGCTCCAGGCGGAGCATGGGAATGTGAAGGTGGTGACCTGGGAGCGGGAATTTAACTACTCGGCGATCAACAATTTTGGAGCCGGGTTTGCGTCGGGCGAGTATCTGCTTCTTCTCAACAACGACACGGAGATCATCGAGCCGGGCTGCATTGAGGAGATGCTTGGCTTCTGCCAGCGGGAGGACGTGGGCATCGTGGGCGCAAGGCTCCTGTACGCGGACGATACCATTCAGCACGCGGGCGTGGTGATCGGGTTCGGCGGCATCGCCGGGCATACCTTCATCGGCCTGCACAAGGCGGAGAACAGCTATTTCCACCGGGCCATGTGCGCGCAGGACTACAGCGCGGTGACGGCGGCCTGCCTGATGACGAAAAAGTCAGTGTTCGACGCGGTGGGCGGACTCTCGGAGGAGCTGGCCGTGGCGTTCAACGACATCGACTACTGCATGAAGGTGCGCAGTTTGGGGAAACTGGTGGTATATGCGCCCTACGCGCTGCTGTACCACTATGAGTCCAAGTCCAGAGGGCTGGAGGACACCCCGGAGAAGATCGCCAGGTTTAACCGGGAGGTGGCGATTTTCATCAAAAAGTGGCCGGATATTATCAAGAACGGCGATCCGTACTACAACCCCAATCTGACGCTGCGCAAGTCCAATTTCGCGCTGCGGGATCTGCTGAAGGAGAAGATCGGGGAGCCGTATGATCTGAGCGCTTACGACCGGTTTGCGCCGGAGGAGAAAAAATGAGACGGACAAAAGTGACGATTGTGATCCCCAACTACAACGGGCTTCGGTTCATGGAGGACTGCTTTGCGGCGCTGAAACTCCAGGTCTACCAGCATTTTGACGTGCTGGTGGTGGACAATGGGTCCACGGACGGGAGCGCAGAGTGGCTGAGGGAGCACGAGGTGCCGACCATCTTTTTGGGGGAGAATACGGGGTTTGACGGCGCGGTGAATGTGGGGATCCGGGCCGCGGAAACGCCGTATGTGCTTCTGCTCAACAATGACACGGAGCCGGAGCCGGATTTTGTGGGCGAGATGGTCCGGGCCATTGAGCGGTCGGAGAAGATTTTCTCGGTGAGCCCGAAGATGATACAGATGTATGACAAGGAGCTCCTGGACGACGCGGGGGACATGTACTCGCTGCTGGGATGGGCGTTCCAGCGGGGAGTGGGGCGGTCCTCGGGCAAGTACAATAAGCCGTGCCGGGTGTTCTCCGCGTGCGCGGGGGCAGGGATTTACCGGAGAGCGGTGTTCGATGAGATCGGGCTGTTCGACGAGATGCATTTCGCGTATTTGGAAGACATCGATGTGGGGTACCGGGCCAGATTGGCGGGGTATGACAATGTGTACTGCCCGTCGGCGGTGGTCTACCATGTGGGGAGCGGGACCAGCGGATCCAGGTATAATGGGTTTAAGGTGAAGCTGGCGGCGAGAAATAATGTTTATTTGAATTATAAGAATATGCCGGGATGGCAGCTGGGGCTGAACGCGTTTCCCATTGCGGTGGGAATGTGGGTGAAATACCGGTTTTTTAAGAAGATGGGGTTTGGGAAAGAGTATGTGGAAGGGGTTAAAGAGGGGATTAGGAATCGGAAGAAGTGCAGGAGAGTGGAGTTTGGGAAGGTGAAGGCTGGGAAGTTTTGGGAAATTGAGGGGGAGTTGGTTGTGGGGATGATGATTTATGTTTGGGAGTTTGGGTGTCGGAGGGGGGAGAGGAAGAGATAAAAAAAGAGAGGTACGGGAGGGAGGGGGTCCGCCGGGAAGCCAGGGGCCGAAGGGATGGCCCCTGGCTTTGTGGCTGTCGCCACACAGGGACCTATCCAAATGCACGGGAAGACATGCGAGCATGACTTCCCGCACATTCGGCTAGCCCCCTGCCCGGCTCGTAGTATAGAAAAACTTAAGATATTTTTTATAGTCAAGACGGGGGAGATCATGTATAATATACAGGATATTCGGAGTTTTGGGATCGAAATTTGCGGCGGGTTGGGGGTTGGCCGGGAATTAAGGTGAGATGAGATAGATGATAAAAGATAATCAGAGGACACTGAATAAGCTGCACGTGGTGTTGGACGCGCTGTTTACTGTGGTGGCTTACAGTCTGGCCTGGCTCATTATGATCAGCGGGCTGATTATGCCACAGAAGGAGGGCGTGGTTCCCCCGCAGTACTATTTCGCAGCGCTTATTTTTATTGTGCCGGTATACCTGATGCTCTACGGCGGGTTCCATCTGTACACGCCGAAGCGGGTGCAGGGCAGGCGGCAGGAGTTTGCGAATATCTGTAAGGCCAACATTATCGGCCTGATGCTGATCACGTTTGTGCTGTTTGTGGCGCGAAAGATCGGGCCCGGGTATCTGTACCATTTCTCTACCAGGATGATACTGGCCTTTTTTGCGCTCAATATTGTGCTGCAGACCCTGGAGCGGAATTCGATCCGCATGTTTCTGCGCTCCATGCGCTCCAACGGCTACAACTTAAAACATATTCTTCTGATCGGTTACAGCCGTGCCGCGGAAGGCTTTGTGGACCGGGTGACTGTCAACCCTGAGTGGGGATATCAGATCCAGGGGATACTGGACGACCATCAGCCGACCGGCTACAGCTACAAGGGCGTGAAGGTGCTGGGGCCGGTCTCCCATCTGGAAGTTTTTCTGGCGTCCAACACGCTGGACGAAATCGCAATTACCTTGAGCATCAAAGAGTACATGAATCTGGAGGAGATCGTGGCGGCCTGCGAGAAATCGGGAGTTCACACGAAGTTTATTCCGGACTACAACAATATGATCCCGACCATACCGTTTATGGAGGATCTGCAGGGCCTTCCGGTGATCCACATCCGGCACGTGCCGCTGACCAGCATGTTCAACGCGACCATGAAGCGCTGCGTGGACATCGTTGGATCGCTGTTTGGACTGCTTCTGTTTTCGCCGGTCATGCTGTTGACCGCGCTGTTAATCAAGCTCACGTCGCCGGGGCCGGTTTTCTTCAGCCAGGAGCGGGTGGGTTTGCACAATCACACGTTTAAAATGTACAAGTTCCGCTCCATGGAGGTCCAGGACCCGAATAAGGAGCGAAGCCAGTGGACGACGCCCCACGATCCGCGCGTGACGCCGGTGGGACGCTTTATCCGCAAGACCAGCATCGACGAGACGCCGCAGTTCTTTAACATCCTGATCGGGGACATGAGCCTGGTGGGGCCAAGACCGGAGCGGCCGCTGTTTGTCGAGAAGTTTAAGGAGGAAATTCCGCGGTACATGATCAAGCACCAGGTTCGTCCGGGACTCACCGGGTGGGCGCAGGTCAACGGCTACCGGGGGGACACCTCCATCACCAAGCGGATTGAACATGATTTATATTATATAGAAAACTGGAGCCTGGGATTCGATTTTAAGATTATGTTTCTGACGGTCTTTAAAGGCTTTATCAATAAAAACGCATATTAAATGTATGGAAAAACACATACTATTGTTACCTCGTGGCGCACATTTGCAGGCGCAGGGCGCCACATGATGGAATGAGGATGGACGCATGAATCGTGAGTTTGAAAATGAGAATGGATATGATCAGGGGAGGCCAAACGGCGCGGGCAGAAGCCGCAGAAGACCGGTAGACGGGGAAACTGTGCGCAGCGCCGGTGAGCCCGGGACTGGAGCTTACGGTGAGCGCCGCCCTGCCGGTCAGGCGGGCCAGGCAGGCCCGGTGTACGGCGCGGCCCGGCGCACAGGCGCCGGCGGCCAGGAACCGGGAGTCAGGCGTACCACTGTGGACGGAAGACCTCAGGGCCAGATGGGCCAAACGGCGCGGCGGCCCCTGGCAGCCGGGACAGGAAACGGTGCAAACGGCGCGAGCAGCGCGAATGGTTTCAATGGAGGCGTAGGCGGAGCCGCACGGCGGCCTTTGAATGGAAACGGCGGCGGTGTAGTGGGGAACGGCGGAAGCGGAAACGTGAGGCGATCTGCGGCGGCAGGGCAGGTAGCAGGCGCAGCTGGAGCTGGCGGCACTAGACGTCCGGCAGAAGCGGGGCAGGCGGCTGGTGTGGCCGGAGCTAACGGAGCGCGCCGCCCCTTAGCGGGTCAGGCGCCGGGAGGTGCTGGAGTTAACGGCGTTCGCCGGCCGGCGTCATCCGGCCAGATGGCCGGTGAAGCCAGAACGGGCGGAGCCGGGGCGGGCAGTGTCCGCCGCGCGGGCGCGGCAGCGCCGGGCCAGGCGATGGACGGAGCGGGCGTGAGCGGGGCCAGACGGATGTCGGCGGCCACCGCCACCGGCCAGTCAGCCGTTGGCGCTGGTGTCGGAGCCGGGGCTGGTGCCAGCGGAGCCAGACGGAATCCTTCCGCCGCAGGCCAGCCGGTGAACGGCGCCGCGGGAGCTTCACGGCGTCAGGCGACCGGAGCCGGGGCTGCAGCGGGTACTTCCCGTGCCGCAGGCAGCGCGGCTTCCGGCGCAGAGCGGCCGCGGTTTCGCGGGGAGCTTGGAAACAGCGCGGAGGCAGGAGTGCAGGCTGCGCGCCGGGGTAAAGGAAATGACGGAGCCGGAGGAAACGGCGGCGACCGCCCGGGCTCGCGGGGCGCAGGCGGCAGCGGGGACGGCGGAAAGTCTGATCCGAAGAAGACGAAGCCCCATTTTTGGCGCATCGTAATCATCCTTTTGATTATTTTTGAGATTCTTATAATGGTGCTAATCGGCGGATTTCGCTATGCGTTCAATAAGTATAACAGCATCCGCCGCGACCCCAACATCAACATGAATGAGATGACCAACCCCAACATCCAGTTCGACAAGGTGGAGAGCATGAAGGGGTACTGGACCATCGCACTATTCGGCGTGGACAGCCGCAACAACTCGCTGGGCAAGGGGAACAACGCGGATGTCAACATTATCTGCAATGTGAACATGGACTCCGGGGAGATCAAACTGGTCAGCGTGTTCCGGGATTCCTACCTGAACATAGATGACAAGGGTTCCTACAACAAGATCAACCAGGCGTATTTCCTGGGCGGCCCCAAGCAGGCGATTGAGGCGTTAAACAAGAACCTGGACCTGGAGATTGACGATTACGCCACGTTCAACTGGAAGGCGGTCATCGACGCCATCAACATTTTGGGCGGCGTGGACATCGAGCTGAGCAAGGCGGAGTTCTACTATATCAACGCCTTTATCACGGAGACCGTGCAGGCCACGGGCGTCGGATCCGTGCAGCTGACGCATGCGGGCATGAACCACCTGGATGGAGTTCAGGCGGTGGCGTACGCGCGACTGCGCAAGATGGATACGGACTTTGCCAGAACGGAGCGCCAGCGCAAGGTGATCCAGCTGGCGTTTGACAAGCTGAAAAAAGCGGACTTCGCCGTGGTGAACAACGTGATGGAGGTGGTGCTGGCCCAGGTGGAGACCAGTGTGACCATCGACGATCTGATCCCGGCGGCCAAGGGCCTGACGAAATATTATATCGGGGAGACGACAGGATTCCCGCAGGCCAGAGGCGACGCCAACATGGGCAAGAAGGGCGAGTGTGTAATTCCCCAGACCCTGGAGAGCAACGTGGTGCTCCTGCACCAGTTCCTGTTCGGCGACGAGGGGTATCAGCCCAGTGACATGGTCAAGAAGATCAGCTCCAAGATTGCAGCCGACACAGGTCTGTACAAGGAGGGGAAACCCGTCGACCACGTGGGGACGGACGGCGGTTATATTCCGAAGCCCACGCAGCCAAAGGCCACAACGGCTGCACAGACCGAGGAGACGGACGAGAATAAAGAGACCACAGCGCCCATCGACGGAAGTGTGATCGACGGCGAGAATGAGGGCGATCTGGAGTTGGAGACGGATGAGTTCGGAAATGTGATTGATCCGCCGGAGAGCGAAGGCCACTTCTATCCGGGCGGAAACACCACGCGCCCTGGCGATGAGAGCTCGACTCATCCGGGCGGCGGGACATCGCCGTATCCGGGAGGCGGGACATCGCCGTATCCGGGAGGCGGAACATCGGCGTACCCGGGCGGCGGAACATCGGCGTACCCGGGCGGTGGGACCTCGCCCTATCCGGGAGGCGGGACCTCCGGCTATCCGGGGGAGAGCACCTCGAGCTACCCAGGCGGCGGCAGCTATAAGCCGTCCAGCCCCGATGATGTGAGAAATCCCACCAGCGCCACCAGGCCGTCCAGTCCGGGATCACCCACGTCCAGCCCGTCGCCGGACGATGTGTCGGGCCCGGGAGTGACCGCGGCGCCCAGCACAGCGCATTCCAACGGCAATTCGCCGGGGGAGCCGACGATCCAGAGCAGGACCAGCGCCGCAGACCCGGACAATAACTCCGGTGGCCCCGATTCTGTGATTACAGGGCCGGGCGGAAACTGAGGACGCGCTGTTTTAAGAGGAAAATGAAAGGCTGTAATAGGCGGGCAGGGAACGTTTGAAGTGGAGCGTTCCCTGCTTTTTATATATTTTAGCCTTTCCTTATAAAAAGGTCACAATTTAATCACAATTCGCTGGTAAACTGTAGCCAGAATCGGGAACTTATGAAAAAATACAGGAAAGGGGAGCAGTGTTCATGTACGACAATGGAAGATTTTCGGATCAGGGATCCCAGAGCGGAAATGGTCCTTACTATAACAGCAATTACACGCCGCAGCCGCCCAGGGAGCCCCAGAAAAAGAGAGGCAAGACGGCAAAGAAGGTTGTGGGCCTGATCGCGGGGGCCGTCCTCTTCGGGGGCGTGTCCGGCGCCACGATGGTGGGAGTCAACATGGCGGCCAACTATCTGTTACAGCCGGCGGCTCAGAGCGCAGAGCCGGCAGAGGAGTCCCAGGCCCCGGCTGTCAACCCGGATAACGGCGGCGTGCCGTACGGAAACGGGATCCCGGGCGTGCAGAATCCGGTGTATGGCGGGAAGAACAACACAGCTCAGGTGCCGGATGTGTCGAGGATCGTGGAGGAGGCGATGCCCTCCGTGGTGGCCATCACCAGCATGATGGAGTACCAGAGCAACGATCCCTACAGCTGGTTCTTCGGCGGCGCTCCGCAGACCTATGAGGTGCCCAGCAGCGGCTCCGGCATCATTGTGGGTGAGAACGACACAGAGCTTCTGATCGTGACCAACAACCATGTGGTGGCGGATTCCAAGGCGTTAAAGGTAGCGTTTATCGACGACGAGGTGGTGGAGGCGGCCATCAAGGGAACGGATTCGGACACAGACCTGGCCGTGATCGCCATCCCGCTTGAGAGTATCCCGGAGGACACCCGGTCCAAGATCCAGGTGGCGAAGCTTGGCGACTCCGACGCGCTGAAGGTGGGCCAGGGAGTGATCGCCATCGGAAACGCCCTGGGCTATGGCCAGTCGGTGACGGTGGGCTATGTCAGCGCCCTGAACCGGGAGGTGCGCACCTCCGAGAACGCCACCAGGACGCTGCTTCAGACGGACGCGGCCATCAACCCCGGAAACAGCGGCGGCGCTCTGCTCAACATGCAGGGTGAGGTGATCGGAATCAACGCGGCCAAGTACGCCTCCACGGAGGTGGAGGGAATCGGGTATGCGATCCCCATCTCCAAGGCGGAGGGCATCATCGGGGATCTGATGAACAAGAAAACCCAGACCGTGGTGGCTGAGGAGAAGCGCGGGTACCTGGGAATCCAGGGGACCAGCGTGGACGCCCAGACGGCGCAGGCGCTGGGCATGCCGGAGGGCGTGTATGTATACAAGATTCTGGAGAACAGCGGCGCGTCGGACTCCGATCTGAACGAGAAGGATATCATCACCAAGTTCGACGGCCAGTCCGTGAAGAATATGGCGGAGCTCCAGGAGGTGTTAAAGTCCTACGAGGTGGGCGAGCAGGTGGATTTGACCGTGCAGTCCCTAAGGGACGGCCAGTACGTGGAGCGGAAGGTGACGGTCACACTGGCGCCCATGCCGGACGACCAGCCCTAGAGCGCGGACAAGTAAGCCAATAGAAAATGCTTCCTCTTGTTTGAGGGAGCATTTTGTTATATACTAGTAGGAACGAAGAAGACATCCCTTTAGAGACGGAGAGGAGAAAACATTGGGAGAAATCGATAAGAACCAGGACGAGATTAAGGAGAATGTTCCCGGCCAGGAGGAGAGCGGCCAGGAGCGGGATGACGATAAATACGAGAAGGTGTGTTACATATGCCGCAGGCCGGAGAGCAAGGCAGGCCCCATGATCTCCATGCCCGGCGGAATGAGCCTCTGTCACGACTGCATGCAGAAGGCCTTCGACTCTGTGACCAAGAGCGGCATGGATTTCTCGAAGATTCCGGGCATGCCGTACATGAACATGAATATGAATGACCTCAACTTGAACCAGCCGGGCATGGAGGTGCCGAAGAAGCAGAAGATCCGCAAGAAGGCGGAGAAGCAGCCGGCCCTGTCCATGAAGGACATCCCGGCGCCGCACCAGATTAAGGCGCAGCTGGACGAGTACGTGGTGGGCCAGGAGAAGGCCAAAAAGGTGATCTCCGTGGCTGTATACAACCACTACAAGCGGGCGTTTCTGGGCGGAAAGCCCGAGGGGGAGGACATGCCCGATGTGACCATCGAGAAGTCCAACATTCTGATGATCGGCCCCACCGGCAGCGGCAAGACCTACCTGGTGAAGACGCTGGCGCGGCTCTTGGACGTGCCCCTTGCCATCGCGGACGCCACCTCGCTCACCGAGGCCGGCTACATCGGCGACGACATTGAGAGCGTGGTCTCAAAGCTCCTGGCAGCGGCGGACAACGACGTGGAGCGCGCGCAGAAGGGCATCATCTTTATCGACGAGATCGACAAGATCGCGAAGAAGAAGCAGACCAACACCCGGGATGTCAGCGGGGAATCGGTCCAGCAGGAGCTCTTAAAGCTGCTGGAGGGCAGCACGGTGGAGGTGCCGGTGGGCTCCAACCAGAAGAACGCGATGACGCCCATGGCCACAGTGAACACGGACAATATTCTGTTCATCTGCGGCGGCGCGTTCCCGGATATGGAGGAGATTATCAAGGAGCGGCTGACCAAGAAGTCGTCCATGGGCTTTGGCGCCGTGCTGCGCGACACCTTTGACAACGACCCGAACCTGCTCAGTTATGTGACCAACGAGGACCTGCGGGCCTTCGGCATGATCCCCGAGTTCTTGGGGCGGCTTCCGGTGACTGTGACCCTCCAGGGCCTGGATAGGGAGATGATGGTCCGCATCCTGCGGGAGCCGAAGAACGCCATCACCAAGCAGTACGAGAAGCTGCTGGCCATGGACGAGGTGAAGCTGGTGTTCGAGGACGACGCCCTGGACTGGATTGCCGAGGAGGCGATCAAGCGCGGGACGGGCGCCAGAGCCCTGCGGGCGATCCTGGAGGAGTTCATGCTCGACATCATGTACGAGATCCCCAAGGACTCCAACATCGGCTCCGTGGTGGTCACCCGCCCGTATTTGGAAAAAAGCGGGGGACCGCTCATCCGCATGCGCGGCTGACGGCTGTCTCCTGTCAGCTTCGCAGATGTAAAAATGTCTGGAACAGATCCAGCGCGCCGTACCCCCACTCCCGGTTGGGGTACGTGAGCGCTGGATTTCGTTTTGCCCCGCGGATCAGGTAAGCGCGGATGGAGGCCTCGCTCATGGAGCGGTCGTTGCCCTCCACGAAGCCCCAGCTGAGCAGGTTCGCCACGGCTCCGGCTGCGTGGGCGGCCGCCACGGAGGTGCCGGTGCGCCGGGTCATGGCAGGCTGGCCGGAGGGCCCGGGGAGCGCTGGGCCGTACACGTCCACGCCGGGCGCCGCCAGGTCCGGCTTTATCTGGTTGGACAACGTGTAGCCGCGGCTGGAGTGGATGTAGATGCTGTTGTTGGCATGGTTGTAGGCCCCGATGGTCAGGGGGGACGGCGCGTTTCCGGGCAGCGTCACCGTGTTGTTGGGGCTGGGGTTTAAGAACACGGTCTGGTCGGAGATAAAGGTGTCCACGGGCAGCCACATGTGGAAGACGCCGGTGAAAATCTGGGTGTTGTAGACCCGGATGCGCCAGATTCCCACGGTGGGCGCCTCAAAGCGCATAAAGATCAGCTGGCGGCCGGTGGTGGGCTCGATGAGCAGGTAGTTGACGGTGATGACGGTATCCTCCAGCAGGAAGGGGATGCGGGTCTCGTTTCCGGGGATGATGGGGATTCGGCTGATGGTCTCACCGGTGGGGGAGACGAAGCCCACCGTGTAGGTGTCCGCGGTGGCGGCCCACAGCTCCACCACAAAGCCGCGGCGGGATTCCGGCTCGCCCACCCGGATCTCCACATCCTCGTAGGACTGGCCGGTGGGAATTAAGCCCTCGTAGTGGTGGGCCAGACCGGTCTCATTCCCGGCCGCGATGACGGAGGCGAAGCCGAGAAAGCGGGTCACGTCCTGCGTGGATGTGCTCAGGGGCGAGAGGCCCTCGTGGCTGCCGTTGTTGGAGCCCAGGGCGATGAAAATCACCAGGGGCATGCGGTAGCGGTGGGCCATGACACGCAGATATTTGATCCCCATCATGACGTCATTTTCCTGGAACGCCTGGGCGTCCTCGGGGACCAGGTAGAAGTCCCGCAGGTAGCGCTTGGCCTGCTTCAGCTTTACCACCAGCAGCTTGCAGAGGGGCGCAGCGCCGGTGAAGGAGTCGTCCGGCAGCGTGCCGCCGGCGGCGATCCCGGCCAGGAAGGTGCCGTGCCCGTTGGTGTCCCGGGAGGGCACCAGCTCCAGCGGATTCTCTGATTCCAGTGCCTCGTTGATCTGCTCCTCGGTGAACTCTGTGCCGTAGGAGATGCCGCTCATGGGATAGTAGTCCGGGACTCCCGGCGGGAGCTCATCCGTGTCCTCCGGCAGCGTCTGGTCCCAGATCCCCAGAATGCGCGTGGTCCCGTTGGCGTTTCGAAACAGCGGGTTGGTGTAGTCGATGCCGGTGTCGAGAAAGCCGATGATGGTCCCCCTGCCCTTGTTGGCCAGCGCCGGGGTGTTGAAGGTGGCGGTGATGCCCGCGGCCTCCATGCTGGAGGTGTCGAGCAGGGTGAGCAGCTTTGGGATGCTGTAGTAGGCATACTTTTCTAGAGAAATGGGAAGGATGTCTTCTAGAGGAACATAAAAGACCGCGAAATTCTGGGTGACGTATTCCGTGCAGGCACTGCTTCCCAGGAGACCGGCAGCGGGAGGCACATTCCGGCTGCTGTAATTGTAAATAAAGTCCGCAAAGTCTTCGGAGGCGGGATTGAATGGGCAGAGAGCCATGGCGTACCTCGCAGGTCAGGGCGTTTACATTAGTATATGCGAAATTTAAGAAACGTTTCACTGGACGGTGTGGGCGGAACATAGTAAAATAATAGGAGAACATGTTTGACGGGAAAGGAAGGCGGACGCGATGTATGGTTGGCTGATCGGGGGGCTGGCGGCCCTGGATTTGGGGATAAAACAGGTGGTGGAGGACCAGGAGGACGAGACGTTCCCGCGGGATCTCCCCTGCGCGAAGGGATGGATTAAGCTTTACCGGAACCACAACAGCGGCTTTCCCTTTGGGTTCATGAAGCAGAGGCCCGAGCTGGTGCGCGGGATCCCGCTGATGGTGGTGTCCGCGCTGACCGGCGCGCTGGCGGCGCTGTTAGACAGAAGGGATTCGCTGGTGGAAAAGATTGGGCTGGCGGTGACCATCGGGGGCGCCATCAGCAACCTGTACGACCGGATCTTCCGGGGGTATGTGGTGGACTACTTCAGCATCCAGTGGAAGGGACTCAAGAACGTGGTCTTTAACCTGGGGGATATCTTCATTTTCCTTGGCAGCCTGCTGATTGTGGTATCGCAGGCGGTGAAGAGCCTTAAGGGCAGCGTGAAAAAGTGAGATGGAAACGGGCCGGAGCAGAGAGTGAGCTGCACCGGCCTTTTGCGTGCGGACGCCGGGGGCACCGGTGCGGCCACAGTTCGCGGGCGATTGCTTTTGGAGCGGCCACAGCCCGCGGGCGATTGCTTTTGGAGCGGTCCGCCCCGCGCGCGGACAAAAATAAGCTGAGCGGCCCGCGCTCAGCTTAACATACCTCCCAAGGTTCCGCCCACCGCGCAGATTCCCATCACGGTCAGCGATCGCTGCATATCCATCGCGCCGCCCTTGTTCATGATCCAGGACACCACAAACAGCACCAGGAAATAGGCCAGCCCGGAGAGCAGCCCCCAGAAGAAGCGGCGCTGGCGTATCCCCTTCCCGGCGGTCCGGCCGCCCAAAAAGCAGGCGATGAAGTAGATCACATAGACCATGATGTTTACCTGTCCCTCTTTCAGGCGCAGCTGATAGAGGGCGAAGGCCAGCACGGCCAGGAGGATTCCGCTGAGGATGTAGGAGACCAGCAGGGAGCGCAGCATGGGTTTGGCAATTCCGTTTTCCATCGATTTTTCTCCTTTAACAAATCTTATGATCCAATATATTCCGGCGGATTGCCGGATATTCGCAATTTTCCCGTTGCACCCGATCTCAACCTGTGATATAATTCTATGGAATTCTATTTTGGAGTGAAAGAGGAGGTGTCGCTATATGAAGCGCGTTAAGACTTTAAATGCCAATACCCTGAAGGATACGATGAAGAAGGGCGGCTGCGGCGAGTGCCAGACTTCCTGCCAGTCCGCTTGCAAGACTTCTTGCACCGTTGGCAACCAGAGCTGCGAGAACGCAAATCGCTAAAAACGTACTTTAAGAGCTACGTACAGGATTTTGATTGGTCAAAGCCCCTGTAGTCCGTCGGATTATAGGGGTTTTCCCATGTGCATCGTGCCCGTTTGGGGCATGCGTTAGAAAGAGAGAGTGAACTTGTGATTCATCAGTATATCAATAATGGTTACCATATTGTTCTGGATGTGAACAGCGGCTCCGTACACGTAGTTGACCCGGTGGTCTACGACGCGGTGGCGGTTGTGTCCGAGCTGGTGCCGGAGCTCGACCAGCCGGAGAAGCTTTCCGACGACGTGAAGGCGCAGGTGAAGTCCCGTCTGGCCGGAAACTACCCGGAGACGGATGTGGAGGAGGCCCTGGAGGACATCCAGGAGCTCATCGACGCAGAGCAGCTTCTGACCAAGGACATTTACAAGGATTTTGTGATGGACTTTAAGAAGCGCAAGACCGTGGTCAAGGCCCTGTGCCTACATATTGCCCACGACTGCAATCTGGCCTGCAAATACTGCTTCGCGGAGGAGGGGGAGTATCACGGCCGCCGCGCCCTCATGAGCTATGAGGTGGGCAAGAAGGCCCTGGACTTCCTGATCGCGAATTCCGGCAACCGGGAGCACCTGGAGGTGGATTTCTTCGGCGGCGAGCCGCTCATGAACTGGGATGTGGTGAAGCGCCTGGTGGAGTACGGCCGTTCCCAGGAGGAGGCCCACCACAAGAAATTCCGCTTCACGCTGACCACCAACGGCGTGCTGTTGAACGATGAGGTGATGGAGTTCTGCAACCGGGAGATGAGCAACGTGGTGCTGAGCCTGGACGGACGCCCGGAGGTCAACGACAAGATGCGCCCGTTCCGCAACGGGAAGGGCAGCTACGAGCTGATCGTGCCGAAATTCCAGAAGTTTGCCGAGAGCCGGGAGCAGAACAACTACTATGTGCGCGGCACCTTCACCCGCCACAATCTGGACTTCTCCAAGGACGTGCTGCACTACGCGGATCTGGGCTTCAAGCAGATGTCCATGGAGCCGGTGGTCGCGTCGCCGGAGGAGGAGTACGCCATCCGCGAGGAGGATATCCCCCAGATTCTGGAAGAATATGACAAGCTGGCCCTGGAGTACATCAAGCGCAAAAAAGAGGGAAGGGGCTTCAACTTCTTCCACTTTATGCTGGATCTGACCGCGGGCCCCTGCGTGGCCAAGCGCCTGGCCGGCTGCGGCTCCGGAACCGAGTATCTGGCCGTGACGCCCTGGGGCGACTTCTACCCCTGCCACCAGTTCGTGGGCAACGAGAAGTTCCTGCTGGGGAACGTGGACACGGGGATTGTGAACACGGAGATCCGGGACGAGTTTAAGATGTGCAACGTGTACGCCAAGGAAAAGTGCAAGGACTGCTTCGCGCGGTTCTACTGCAGCGGCGGCTGCGCGGCCAACGCCTACAATTTCAGCGATTCAATCACCGGCGCCTATGAGATCGGCTGCGAGATGCAGAAAAAGCGGATCGAGTGCGCCATCATGATCAAGGCCGCATTGGCGGACGAAGAGGCGTGAGAGCGATGGAATATAAAGTGATCACAAAGGACGGCCGGGCCAAGCGGGCCGAGATGAAGACCGTCCACGGCACCATCCAGACCCCGGTGTTCATGAATGTGGGCACGGTGGGCGCCATCAAGGGCGCGGTATCCACCGACGATCTGCGCGAGATCGGCACCCAGGTGGAGCTGTCCAACACCTACCACCTGCATGTGCGCACCGGCGACAAGCTGATCAAGGAGTTCGGCGGCCTGCACAAGTTCATGAACTGGGACCGGCCGATCCTCACGGATTCCGGCGGCTTCCAGGTATTCTCCCTGACCAGCCTGCGAAAGATCAAGGAGGAGGGGGTATACTTTAACTCCCACATCGACGGGCACAAGATTTTCATGGGCCCGGAGGAGAGCATGCAGATCCAGTCCAACTTGGGCTCCACCATCGCCATGGCCTTCGACGAGTGCCCGCCCAGCCACGCGGACGAGCAGTACATCCGCAACTCGGTGGAGCGCACCACCCGCTGGCTCATGCGCTGCAAGGCCGAGATGGACCGCTTAAACGCGCTGCCGGACACCATCAACCGGGAACAGCTGCTGTTCGGAATCAACCAGGGAGGCGTGGTGGACAGCATCCGCACCTGGCATGCGGACGTGATCCGTGAGATGGATTTGGACGGCTATGCGGTGGGCGGCCTGGCTGTGGGCGAGAGCCATGAGGAGATGTACCATGTCCTGGACGTGACGGTTCCCCATCTGCCGGAGGACAAGCCGGTGTACCTGATGGGCGTGGGAACCCCCGCGAACATTCTGGAGGCGGTGGACCGCGGCGTGGACTTCTTCGACTGCGTGTATCCGTCCAGAAACGGACGCCATGGGCATGTGTACACCAACCAGGGAAAGCTCAACCTGTTCAACCAGAAGTATGAGCTGGACTCCCGGCCCATCGAGGAGGGCTGCGGCTGCCCGGCCTGCCGGTCCTACAGCCGCGCATATATCAGACATCTGCTGAAAGCAAAAGAAATGCTTGGAATGCGATTATGCACCTTGCATAATTTATATTTTTATAATACAATGATGGAAGAGATTCGCGACGCCATCGAAGAACACCGCTATGCCGACTACAAAAAAAGGAAGCTGGCCGGTATGGAGGGATCTCGGGTCTAATATAAACTACCGCGGCGAGGCGGCGGTAGGTGCGTGAAGGAGGAAATGAGCGATGACAAACAGTCCGATTTTCTGGGTTCTCTATGTAGCTCTGCTGCTGGGAATGCTGTACTTTATGGCAATCCGCCCGCAGAAAAAGGAGAAGCAGAGACAGCAGGAGCTGTTAAACAGCGTTGCAGTAGGGGATACCATACTGACATCCAGCGGCTTCTACGGGGTTATCATTGATATGACCGATGACACCGTGATTGTAGAATTCGGCAACAATAAGAACTGCCGTATTCCGATGCAGAAAGCAGCAATCGTCCAGGTTGAGAAGCCTGAAGCGTAATCGAGAAAAGCCTGAGGCCCGGACAAGTTTCCGGAACTCAGGTTTTTAACTTTACAGGAGAACGGGGAGAAAGAGATGATCAAAAATATTGTGTTCGACATGGGCGGGGTTCTGAGCGAGTACCAGCCGGAGATGGTTTGCAGACATTTTATTCCGGACGAAGCGGAGCGCAAGGCGGTCCATACCAGCGTGTTCGTGTCGCCGGAGTGGATTCTTTTAGACATGGGCGTGATCACCGAGGAGTACGCGCTGGCGCGCATGCAGGCGCGCCTGGAGACCGAGCATGAGCGCCAGATGGCGGCGCTGTGCCTGGAGCACTGGCACGAGTACTGCATGTGGCCCAAGGAGGGGATGGCGGAGCTCATGCGCTGGATTAAGAGCCAGGGGTACGGCATCTACCTGTGCTCCAACGCCGCGCTGCGTCTGCTCAGCTGCTACCAGGATGTGCTGCCCGAGCCGCAGCTGTTCGACGGGATTTTCTTTTCCGCGGAGGAGAAGTGCATGAAGCCCCAGAAGGAGATGTATGGCCACCTGTTCGAGAGGTTTGGCATTAAGCCGGAGGAGTGCTTCTTTATCGACGACATGGCCCACAACATCGAGGGCGCCAGAGCGGTGGGTATGGACGGCTACTGCTTTGCGGACGGGGATGTGGAAAAACTGAAAAAACGGCTGGAAACGCTGAACCAGGCGGACTAAAAGATAGAAAAAGCTCCATACCTTTCGGTATGGAGCCATTTTCTTAGGATTTTCGGATTTTCAAAAAGGGTTGAAGGATAGTTGTTATTCGTGCAT
>USJW01000057.1 GCA_900555045.1 uncultured Clostridium sp.
CTCTGATTTTAAACCCATCATATAACCCTCTCAAACAACAAAAACGTTCGAGGCACCCCGATATCCTCATAACAAATTTCCGCCCGGTCAACGAACTTAAATCCATGAGTTTGATACATTTTATGCGGGACCAGATTGCCCTCGATACAGTCCAGCCGGATCGCCCGCTGGCCTTTTTTCGCCGCCGTTTCGATCGCGTGCTCCACCAGGCGCGACGCGCACCCCCTGCCGCCATACGCGGGGGACACTCTCAGGGCGTGGAGGACCGACACTTCCTCCCGGGGCGCGTCGATCTGCCACCGGACCTGTTCGTAGGCTGCATCCGCGTCATGGTTCATGATATAGGCCGCCATGATCCGGCCGTCCTCGATTCCCACGTACAATTCCTTCGATTCAATCGCGGCGATCACCATATCTCTGGGCGGAAATCCGCCCTTGTTGCCCTCCGGCAAAAAATCCGCCTTGTCCAATTCCTCACACATCATGCCGTAGAATGCCATGATTTCATCCAGGTCATCCATCAGCGCTTCTCTTATAAACATCGCGTTCCCGCCCTTTTAAATAAATTTAGCTCGTCTCAATTCTTTATCTGTCAAGCCCCCGGTCCGTTTCACCGTGCGCGGCACAGCTTGTCTCATTTCTTTAGAATTCTCTTTAGGGATGCCACATCCGTCAAATTCACCGTCACAAATTTCCCATTGTAGAACAGAGCCCAGTTGTTGAAGACACAGGGCAATTCCTTCGCTGCTTTGAGCGAGTCCACCTGAATGAGGGAGAGGGGAATATCGTCCGCCTCACAGTGCGCCCTGAGCGCTTCAAGATATTGGCCGACGTAGGGGCACTGTGCGTCGTAGTAGACGGTCGGCGCCTTGCTCTCAATGGCCTCCCTTTTGACGTTCTGTGTGAACCTTGGCATGGTCCCGTCGAAGGAGAGCGCCAGCAGCTCATAACCGCTTTCGGTGGTATCCACGACCTCAAAGCCGAACCGTTTGGCGAAAGCCTGGTCCGTCAGCCAGTGCTTCTGCTTTTTGGCCCCCAGCATGCAGACACCGGATTTTCCCTTCGCCCGGGCGTCCGCCAGGCAATACTCCATCAGCTCCCTGCCGTACCCCTTTCCCTTGTCAGGTCCGGTCACCCACAGGCAGTACACGTAATAGAAGTTGTCGCCCTCAACCGGGACCCACGCGGTCTCAAGCGGTGCGTACTCGATAAAAACCGTGGCCTTCTCGTTTAGCTTTCGAAAGACATGGCCCTCGCGCAGGCGGTCCGACAGCCACTGCCGCTTCGCCTCAACCCCGGGATGGGGCTTTTTTGAGCGGATGATGCAGCACAGATGCTCTTCCGCGAGGTTTTCGGGTGTCAGATTGATAAATTGGGTATCCATGTGTCACCTCTCTCTAAAATTGGTTGTCAGATCAGGAATCGCACCGGCTGCATCACAAAGCCGACCACCGCCCATGCGGCCCGCTTCCAGAGCGGAACCTGGGCCACCGTGATGTGGTCCGGAGTCTGGTAGGTGCCGTCCGGAAGGAGCATGCGGCAGTCCTTCTGGTAGGAGTCCATGTAGCCCTCCAAGTCGGCGGCCAGCTCCTCGCTCTGGATGACCAGCATGAGCTCGGTGTCCATGTAGGTGCTGCGCAGGTCGAAGTTGTAGGAGCCCACGGCCGCCAGCTGGTGGTCGATGACCAGGGATTTGCCGTGGTAGGACATGCCCCCGTCGTACTCATAGATGGTGATCCCGGTCCGGGCCATCTCCTTTTTGTGCCGCAGATAGTCGCTGGAGGCAAAGAAGTTGTCGCCGTTCTCCACGGAATTGATCATCATGTCCACCGGGACGCGCGCGTTCACATCCCGCATGGTGTCGTACATGTAGGAGTTGAACACCGCGTAGGGCGTGTGGACCGTCACACTCTCCTTTGCATGCTTCATCAGCTCCGTCAGGGTGAAAAACACCACCGGTTCCTTGCCGTAGATGCCGGTCGGATTGGAGACCAGGGTGATTTTCCCCGCCTCGCGGGTATTTGTCTCATAGTAGGAGAGGGCGCGGCTGCGGCGCTGGGCCGCTTCCGGGGTTTCGGCTGCGCCCGAGGTGCCCCCGCCGGAGGCCTCTCCGCCTGGGATTCCCTCGCCCAAGGCCTTTCCGCCCGAGATTCCCTCGCCCGAGGCTTTTCCTCCCGAGGCCTCCCCATCTAAGCCTCCCATGCTTTCATCCAGCAGCTCCGGCTGCGCCTGGGCCAGCCCCTCATAGCGGGCGTGCAACGTGTCCACCGCCTCCATGACCGCCTTTTTTTCGGCCAGCTTCGGGTCGTCGTGGAACAGGCGGCAGACCTCCAGATTCCAGACCCCGTCGAAGTAGCGCTCCACCTGGCCCAGGGAGCTCTCGCTACTTCGCTCCGTCCCGTGGGCCGTGTTGTAGACCAGGACCTCCCGGTCATGGCTCCGGCTGTCGGTTGGGTAGCTGCCGATAAAGTAGTCGAAGGTGTTGCGGCCGCCCAGTATGTAGCCGTAATCGTCCACGATCACGTACTTGTCGTGCATCCGCCCCTGGGTTTTCCAGGGCAGGGCCAGGTTGAGGGGATTGTAGAGCTTGATCTCCACGTTCGGGTGGCTGGAGAGCGCGTAGAAGATCTCGTTTCCCTCCATGCGGACCAGGCCGGAGAAGCCGTCCACCAGGATTTTTACCTGCACGCCCTGCTCCGCCTTGTGTAGCATCACAGAGAGCAGGTCCCGGGGACTCTCGCCATCGCGGAAGTCGAAGGTGGACAGGATGATGCGCTCCTTTGCCAGGTTCATAAAGCGCAGACGCTCCTCCCAGGCGCTCTCGTTTGTCTCCAAAATCATGGCGCGGTCCACGCCGGGGCCGTCCTGGCAGAATTGCTCCGCCGAAAATTGTCCTTTTGTTTCGTCGGAAATAGTCTTATAATGGAAGAATGGCGCGGTGGCGCCGATGGCGAGATAGAGAAATGCTGCCAGCAACAGAAGCGGCAGCCAGTGCTTTTTCAGCCAGGTTCGCAACATAGGATACACCTTCTTCGGACATACTTTTTAAAGAGAACTATAACACACTATACTTGTAAATGATGGAAATGTCAATGTGCGGGCCGGTCCCGGTCCGCTGCCGCAGAAAGGATGGATGAGTCGGATGAGTCGCACACTGTACTACAATGGAACAATACTTACCATGGAGGAGCCGCTGTACGCGGAGGCACTGCTGGAGGAGGACGGGTTCATCCGGGCGGTCGGAGGCTTTGAGGAGCTGAAGGCCGCCGCAGGCGCCGCGGGCGGCCTGCGCATGGTGAACCTGGAGGGCCGTACCCTTATGCCCTCGTTCATCGACCCCCACAGCCATTTCACAGCCTGCGCCAACGCCACCATGGAGGCGGATTTAGGGTCAGCGTCGTCCTTCGCGGACATCGTCCGCATCGTGAGGGAATTCATCAAGCGGGAGAACATCCCGGCCGGGCAGTGGGTGAAGGCCGGAGGCTACGACCACAACCGCCTGGCGGAGCTCGCCCACCCGGACCGCCATGTCCTGGACGAGGCCGCCCCGGAGCACCCGCTGATGATCCAGCACCAGTCCGGGCACATGGGCGTCTTCAACACCCTGGGACTGAAATCCCTCGGCGTGGACGCAAATACTGAGGCGCCCCAGGGCGGGATGATCGCCGTGGAGAACGGGGAGCCCACCGGGTACCTGGAGGAGAACGCCTTCGTGCAGTACCAGAAGAAGGTGCCGATGCCGGCCCCGGAGGCCTTCCTGAAGGCATACCGGAAAGCCCAGGAGCTCTACGCCTCCTACGGGATCACCACCGTGCAGGAGGGCATGATGAACGCCCAGCTGGGCGGACTGTACCAGCTGATGCTCCGGGCAGGCTTTTTGAAGCTGGACCTGGTGGCCTACATGGACCTGCGGGACGCGGACAAACTGATGGAGCAGTTCCCCGGCCACGTGAAGAAGTACCGCCACCACATGAAGCTGGGCGGCTACAAGATGTTCCTGGACGGCTCCCCCCAGGGCCGGACCGCCTGGCTGCGCGAGCCGTACCTGCCGGAGGCAGGGGACGGCGTGGCGGCGGGAGACGGCCCGGCGGTCGGGGATGGCGCGGCGGCGGGAGATGGCATGGCGGTCGGGGATGGCGCGGCGGCCAGCGATGTCGCCGACTACCGCGGTTACCCCACCCTCACCGACGACCAGGTGTACGCCAACCTAAAGCTGGCCGAGGAACAAGATCTTCAGATCCTGGCCCACTGCAATGGCGATGGTGCCTGCGAGCAGTACCTGCGGGCCTACGGGAAGGTCATGAACGATCTCCCGGACCACCAGCCGGGGGATATCCGCCCGGTGATGGTCCACGCCCAGCTCTTAGGGCTGGACCAGATTGACCAGCTGAAATCGCTGAACGTGATCCCGTCGTTCTTTGTGGCGCACGTGTACCACTGGGGTGAAATCCACGTGAGGAACTTAGGCGAGGAGCGGGCGAGCCACATAAGCCCCGCGGGCTCGGCCTTAAAGAATGGGATTCGTTTCACCTTCCACCAGGATGCGCCGGTGATCCGGCCGGATATGCTTGAGACCGTGTGGTGCGCTGTGAACCGCAGGACAAGGGACGGCCGCCTTCTGGGGGCGGACGAGCGGATTCCGGTGCTGGAGGCCCTGAAGGCGGTCACCATAAACGGCGCCTACCAGTACTTTGAGGAGGACAAAAAGGGCAGCCTGGCCCCCGGAAAGCTGGCCGACCTGGTCGTCCTGGACCGCAATCCCCTAAAGGTGTCGGAGAAAGAAATCCGGGATATCCGGGTGCTGGCGACCATCAAGGAGGGAACGGAAATCTACCGCGCCCACTGATACGGCGCACGGGCGAAGGCCCTGAAAAAATCAGATATCACCGTGTGAACTGTTTAAGGTGCAGGTTTATGGCAACATAAACCTGCACCTTAAAATATGCGGTAGGATCGTTATTTAGTCTGCTCTGCAATAAAGGTTTGAAAGCGATCGATCAGCTGTCTGCGTTTTGTCACATCCGCTTTCTGAAAAATGTTGTGCACATGGGTTTTGGCGGTGCCCAGGGAGATGAACAGTTCGTCGCTGATCTCCTGGTTGGATTTGTCCTTCAGCAGCAGGCGGATGATCTCGCGTTCCCGTTTCGTAAGCCCGATGGAATCACAAAATTCGTTCACATATCCGTCCAGCATATTGGCTGGCACGGCGGGGCTTGGCAGTATGGCGGCGGTATTCTGTTGAAGCTCCAGCTTTTCCCTCACCACCTTTTGGCAGTAGTAGATACACCAGACCGATATGATGATGGAGTACAGATCTTCCATAAAGATGCGCTCGGACAGTTTGGGCGCAAAGGTGGACAGCCAGGAAGCGTAGCTTTCCCAGAAGGTGATGACTAACACCGTTTCGATGAGGCCCAACACCATGAAGATAATGATGAACCAGTCCAGCTTACGGACCATGTGCTTCTTTTCCTCCGAAAGAGTACAGCCCGGGCTGTTTAAAAACCACAACACCATGGCCAGATTGAGGATGATGGAAAAGTAACGGCTGTAATAGAACAGGCAGTCCATAAAGAAGCCGCGGTTTGGAAACGGGATCAGGGAGACAGTGGCCGCAGCAACGTAAAAGACAACGGGAACAGCCTGGTACCATCTCCACCGGGAACCGGTCAGGCAGTTGAAAAAATAGGTGTAGAGAGGGAGACCCGCAGTGAGAATCAGGATTTTCATAAACGAAAAATTGCCAATGGGTGAGATGCTGTGCACATCCAATGGGGTATTGTAAACAAATTCAACGATGTAAATGATGGACAGATCAAAAAGAAAATAGAGAAACAGTCCCAACATTCCGCAATAGAGTTTGTCCTTCGTGTTGATATACGCGTAGAAGCAGCTGCTGACGGCACAGGCATATAAAATCATAAGTAAAAGATTGTAAATAAAAGAAACTAAATCCATGAGGTGTTACCGCGCCTTTCTGCTATTTCGTCCTGACCCGGAGTCTGTCAGGGCGTTTTTTATTATACCATGACCGTGTGCAAATCGCAAATAGATATTTCGGCCAGCCACCTGAAAAAATGTACAAAATGCACAAAAGTTTAGGCGGGTTTATGATAATAAATCCCAGATTCGTGCAAAAATACAGCCAAAAGATTAGAAAGAGATACAACCAAAGATGATGGTTTTAGGGCTCCGGACATGATAATCTGGCGTCAGATGGCAGGAGCGGTTTGCAGAGTACCACGAAATCGGACACCGCCACACAGAACAATCCAATCATTTAATAAGGGGGTTAAATATGGCCAGAAGAATTACAGGAACCACACCAAAGCAGGATGGGTTCAGGATGCCGGGTGAGTTTGAAGCTCATAAACAAGTATTTATGCTGTGGCCGGAACGACAGGATAACTGGAGAGACGGCGCGAAACCGGCCCAGGAAGCTTATGCCAACGTGGCAAAGGCAATCAGCGAGTTTGAACCTGTCACCATGTGTGTTTCCAAAGAACAGTATGCCAACTGCCGCTCACGCCTTCCGGGGGAGATACGGGTGGTGGAGATGGCGAGCAATGACTCATGGATCCGTGACTGCGGTCCTACATTTATTAAAAACGAGGCCGGCGAAATCCGGGCGGTCGACTGGACCTTTAACGCGTGGGGCGGTTTGACAGACGGTCTGTACTTCCCGTGGGACGCGGACGACGCGGTGGCGCAGAAGGTATGTGAAATTGAGGGAGTTGATTCCTACCGCACAAAAGGGTTCGTGCTGGAGGGCGGTTCCTTCCATGTGGACGGTCAGGGGACCGTGATGACGACGGAGATGTGCCTTTTAAGTGAAGGCAGAAACCCCTCCATGTCCAAGGAAGAGATTGAAAAAATGCTCTGTGAGTACCTGAACTGTGAAACGGTTATCTGGGTGACGGACGGAATTGACCCGGAGGAGACCAATGGGCACATCGACGATGTGGCCTGCTTTATCCGGCCGGGTGAGGCGGCATGTATTTACACGGAGGACCGGGAAAACCCGTTCTATGAGGCCGCAAAAAAGGCATACGGGCAGCTCTGCGAGGCAGTTGACGCGAGAGGAAGAAAGCTAAAGGTACATAAGCTCTGCCTGCCGAAGAAACCGGTTCTGCTGGCCGGGTCCGCGACCATCGACCAGGTGGAGGGAACCATTCCGAGGGAAGACGGGGATATCTGCATTGCTTCCTATATGAACTTTTTGATCGTAAACGGCGGTGTGATTGTACCGCAGTACGGCGATGTAAATGACGCGCTGGCATTGGAGCAGATCCAGGAAATGTTCCCGGATCGCCGTGTGGTGGGAGTGCAGACAAAGGAAGTTGTGTACGGCGGGGGAAATATCCACTGCATCACACAGCAGCAGCCCAGATAGTGAAACAAAAAATAAAAATTAAAATATAAAAAGGAGAATAAAAAAATGAAGACATTGAGACATTTCATCGACACCAACGACTTTACAAAGGAGGAGCTTCTGGACATCATTCATCTGTCCCTGGAGATCAAACAGTGCATCAAGGCGGGATACAATCCTCCGCTGTTAAAGGGTAAGACCCTGGGCATGATTTTCCAGCAGTCCTCCACCAGAACCCGCGTATCCTTTGAGACGGCGATGGAACAGCTGGGCGGACACGCACAGTACCTTGGACCCGGCATGATCCAGCTGGGCGGCCATGAGACCATCGGCGATACGGGGCGCGTGCTCTCCAACCTGATTGATGTGGTGATGGCGAGAGTGATTGAGCATAAGACCGTGGTAGAGCTGGCGGAGGCATGCTCGATTCCCGTGCTGAACGGCATGTCCGATTATAACCATCCGACCCAGGAAATCGGCGATCTCTGCACCATCGTTGAGCACCTTCCGAAGGGGAAAAAGCTGGAGGACTGCAAGGTGGTATTTGTGGGCGACGGGACTCAGGTGTGCGCATCTCTGGGCTTTATCACCACAAAGCTGGGGATGCATTTTGTACACTACGGGCCTCAGGGACATCAGTTAAATGAAGAGCACAAGGCCATTATGGAGGCAAACTGCCAGATCTCCGGCGGAACCTGGGATGTGACGGACGACAGGGACAAGGCGCTGTCCGGAGCGGACTTCATCTATACGGATGTGTGGTATGGCCTTTACGAGAATGAGATGCCCAAGGAGGAGCGCGTGAGAGTATTCCACGATTATCAGGTGAACAGAGATATGCTCAGCAAGGCAAACATCGGCTGCAAGTTCATGCACTGTCTCCCGGCTACAAGAGGAGAGGATGTGACGGACGAGGTGCTGGACAGCGAGTGCTCGATCGCGTTCGAGGAAGCCGGCAACCGCCTGACCGCCATGAGAGGACTCCTTGTATATCTGACCCAGTATCAGAGAGAGCAGGAGCCGAGCGAGCTCAAAAAAGCGGCAGCGAAAGAGGAACTGGAAAACTTTATGGCCGGACGCGGATTAATCTGACGCTTCGAAGGGAAGGGGTTACGGTATGGCAGAACAGACAGTAAATGAAGAGAGGGAATTGAGCAGCAAGCCCATTCTCCCTCTGTTCACAAAATATAGCTTTTTAACATTTATCGGTATGATATCACAGTGCATCATGGTCATGTTTGAGGGCATCATCATCGGCAAGGGGCTGGGAACGGACGGACTGGCCTGCGTGGAGCTGATTATGCCCATGGAGTACCTGATGCTGGCTCTGGGCGGCGCGTTCGCCATCGGAGTGTCCACCATCGCAGGGATCCGCCTGGGCGACAATGACCCGGAGGGCGCCCGCAGAGCCTACGGGCAGGGAACCTTATTTACCCTTATCTTTATGGTTCTATTCGCGGGGCTGGTATTTATCTTTGCCGCGCCTGTTGCGAGGCTTATCGGAACACCGGAAGAATATATGGGCATGATGATCACGTTCCTGCGGATCTTTATGGTGGGATATCCCTTCTGCGTAATCGGACACATCGTGGTCTATATTGCGCGTGTCGATGAGAAACCGGCGATCTCCACCTGGGCCATGACCAGCTCCGCTGTGATTGCCCTGGCATGGCTGTATCTCAGCACCTATGTGTTTAAGCTGGGAATTCCCGGCAGTGCGGTGTACTACGCGTCTTCCATCGGCATATGGGGACTGTTTATCCTGTATTTTGTATTCAGCAAAAAGACCATATTTAAGACCAGAATGGAGGATCTGCATTTTGACTGGGCGCTTATCGGCGAAATCATTAAAATCGGATTCCCGTTTCTTCTGGTACAGGCATCCAGCACGGTATTCGGAATTGTAATCAACAATTTCCTGGGAAAATATGGTTCTCCTCTGGATCTGGCGGCCTACGCGGTGATTAATGGCTATATCATCTACATTCTCATGATGATTACCCAGTCGATCACGGGAGGGATGCAGCCCATTGCCAGCTTCAATCTGGGAGAAAAGCTGTATGGAAGAATCCGGGAGCTGATCAAAGTGAGCATGGTGGGCAATATTCTGGTAGTCGGGCTGTTTACCGCCGCATTTGTGGGAGGAGCCCATCTGGTCTGCAATGTGTTCTGCGGAGATCCGGCTTTGGCGGAGGTAGCCACCAGAGCGGCCCGGATCGCAATTATCGGTTCTGCATTCGGCCTGTGTGCGTCCGTTATGTCCTGCTATTTCCAGTATGTGGATCGAATCATTCCGTCCACGGTTCTGGGAATATGCAGATACATTCTGTTCTGTATACCGATCATGCTGATTCTGACCCGTTTCCTTGGGGTGGACGGTGTGTGGTACTCCCTTCCGCTGTCTGATGTGCTGGCATTTGGACTGTCAGCCATACTGGCAATGAGAGAGAGCAGACGTTTAAAACAATTGGAAATCAATGGAGAAGGAGAAAAAAATGAAGGCAGATTATATCTTAAAGAGCAGCAGGATCTATAAAGGTACGGGAAACAGGGAGAGTGAGGGGATTGTGGCGGTGAAGGGCCAGCGAATCCTGTTTGCCGGCCCGGCCGATAAAATGGACCGTTTTAAGGGGCCGGACACCAAGGTGCTTGATTTTGGCGACAAGCTGATTCTTCCGGGCTTCCACGATGCACATATGCATATGTATATGTCCAGCCTGTACGCATCCCCATTAGTCCATGTGAGCTTTACCGATACGTCGGAGGAGGAGTGCGTGGCAGGGCTTGCAGAGCATGCAAAACGGGTTCCAAAGGATCGCTGGCTGATCAGCGCCGGCTGGTATCATCCGCTCTGGACGAAGCCTGTGCTTCCGAGCAAACGCTCACTGGATGCGGTTTACCCGGATCGTCCGGTCTGCATGCTCGCAGGAGACGGACATACCATGTGGTTTAACTCGGAAGGCTTAAGGCGGCTTGAGATTGATGAAAATACAGTGGCGCCTCCGGGAGGAACCATCGACAAAGATGAAAACGGCGAACTCACCGGTATTATCCATGAGACGGCTGCGCTCAGTCTGACCAGCAAGATCTATGACTTTACGGAGCAGGAGGAGAATGACGCATACCGGAGCTTTATCCGCCGTATGAATGAGTTTGGCATCACCTCCATCTGCGATTTGTCCATGATGGCGATCCCCGGAGCGGATTATGTGCGGGATGACATTTACAGCCGGCTTCTGGAGCGGGATGAGCTGAATGTGAGGGTGCACATGTATCCCACCATGCTGTCCGGCCTGGAGCGCCCGATCGCCATGCGCGAGGCGTGCACGAATCCCATGCTTGTGTGCAGCGGCGTAAAACATTTCTTTGACGGTGTATCCAGCTGCCATACCGCTTACTTAAAAGAGCCCTATGCGGACGCGTACTATGAGGGAGACTGCGGAAAGCTCTCCGTTGCCCCGGATTTGATGCACCGCCTGGTGTTAGAAGCGGCGGAAAATGATTTCTGTATGCGTGTACATACCATCGGGGATCAGGCGATCCATCTGATGTTGGACTATTTTGAGGATGCCGAGCAGAAATTTGGATATAAGCCTTACCTGCAGCACACGCTGGAGCATCTGGAGAATCTCCAGTATGAGGATATCGGAAGACTTGCAAAGGACCATGTTTTGGCTTCGGTGCAGCCTCCTCATCTGATGATCGATCCCAATGGAATCGAGCGGGATCTGGGACCGGACCGCATCCACCTGATGTGGCCGTTCCGGAGAATGCTGGACGCGGGAGTGAGATTGGCATTCGGTACGGACAGCCCGGTGGTGGACATCAATCCGTTCAACGGAATCTACAACGCTATAACCAGACAGTCTGCCTTTGACGGGAAGCCGGAGGGCGGGTGGATTCCGATGGAGCGCGTGACAGCCTACGAGGCAGTGAGCGCCTACACGTACGGTTCAGCCTGCGCGGCCAACCGCAGCCATGAGATCGGAACGCTGACTGCCGGCAAATATGCGGATATCTGCGTGCTTGACCGTGATATTTTAGAATGTGATCCGGAGGAGATCCTTAAGACACAGAATCTGTTTACCATGGTGAACGGAAAAATCGTATTTGAGAGATAAAGGACGGTAGAAGGAAATGTCAAGAATTGTAATCGCTCTGGGCGGCAACGCCCTGGGGAATAATCCCAAGGAGCAGCAGGAGATGATCGAGGCGGCGTGTCCGGCCCTAATCGGCCTCATCAGTCAGGGCCATGAAATCATTGTAAGCCATGGAAACGGCCCTCAGGTAGGAATGATCAATAAGGCATTTGACGTGGCATCCAAATCGGATTCCTCGGTTAGCCCGATGGAGTTAATGGAGTGCACAGCCATGAGCCAGGGATACATCGGATATCACCTGCAGAAGGGGATCAAAAAGGAGCTGCGGATCCAGCACATGCCGTGGCACGTGGCCAGCGTGGTCACGCAGGTGGTTGTGGACCGGGAGGATCCCGCATTCCTAAATCCAACCAAGCCCATTGGGAGCTTTATGACGGAGGATGAGATGAACCGGCTGAAGGCGGAAAAGCCGGAGATGACTTTCATTGAGGATTCCGGCCGCGGCTACCGGCGGGTGGTTCCGTCGCCGAAGCCTGTGGATATCGTGGAGCGGGATTCGATCCTCAATCTGCTGGACAACGAGTACATTGTGATTGCCTGCGGCGGTGGCGGCATACCGGTGTATGCGGATGAGAACGGCGATTTTGTGGGCGTGCCCGCTGTGATCGACAAAGACTTTGCCTCGGCAAAGCTGGCGGAGCTGGTGGATGCGGATTATCTCTTTATCCTGACGGCCGTGGACCGGGTTGCCGTGAATTTCGGCACGCCCCGGCAGAGGGATTTAGAGACAATGACGGTCAAGGAGGCAGAGGCGTACTGCGAACAGGGCCAGTTCGCCCCCGGCAGCATGCTTCCAAAGGTTCAGGCCGCCATCTCATTTGCGAAAAGCGGCAAAAATAAGAGAGCGGTAATCGCCTCTTTAAAAAATGCGCCTCTCGCAATGAAAGGGAAGAGCGGAACGCTGATCATGCAGTAAAGACAAAATGGCGATTTCCCCGTGCGAGGGCTTTTAGCCCCCGGGAAATCGCCATTTTTATACTGCGGCGGAAGCAAAGCCCGCCGCAGTGGTTCCGGTTCCCGGGCGCTCCCCACGCCCGGGAAATTCACGTCAAAATCTGGTTGTGGTCGTCCCTTCCGTCGTCCTCATACACCAAAAAGTCTCTGATCTCCAGCCCGATATCCTCCCCTGTGTGCAAAATATCATAGGTGTGCGGGTCCGCGATCACCCTCAGCGGGGTTCCGTTTATATCGATCTGGCAGTCGTTCACGTCGCCCAAGTAGAACATGGACTTGATCTTGCCGCTCAAGTGCCCTTCCGTCTTGGTGAGCTTGATGTTCTCCGGGCGGATAGCCACCACCACGTCGCCGGTGAGCGGCCCCTCGTAGGCCAGGGACTGCCCGAGGCCCTTTAGGTCGATCACGCCGCCGTTCACTGCGCCCTTGATGAAGTTCACCTTGCCAACAAAGTCCGCGATAAACTGGTTCTTGGGCCTGCGGTAGATCTCGATGGGCGTGCCCACCTGCTGGACCACGCCCCGGTTGATGACGAACACCCGGTCGGACATGGTCATGGCCTCCACCTGGTCGTGGGTCACGTAGACCACGGTGATTTTTAACTTTCTCTGGATCTCCTTGATCTCATAGCGCATGCTCTCGCGCAGCTTGGCGTCCAGGTTGGACAGCGGCTCGTCGAGCAGCAGAAGCTTCGGCTCGCCGATCAGCGCCCGCCCTAAGGCCACGCGCTGCTGCTGGCCGCCGGAGAGCTGGCTGGGCATGCGGTTCGCGTACTGGCTCAAGTGCACGATCTCCAAGATTTCCTCCACCTTCTCCTTGATCTGCGCTTTCGGCACCTTCTGGATCTTTAACGGGTAGGCCACGTTGTCGAATACGTTCATGTGCGGCCACACGGCGTAGGACTGGAATACCATGCCGATCCCGCGCTTCTCCGGCGGCACGAACACGTCTTTGGAGCTGACGACCTTCCCGTCGATGCGGATTTCACCGGTGGTGGGCTTCTCAAAGCCCGCGATGATGCGCAACATAGTGGTCTTTCCGCAGCCGGACGGCCCTAAAAATGTGATAAACTCCCCATCCTTAAATTCTTCCGTAAATTCTTTTAAGACCTTCACGTCCCCGAAGGACTTGGTCACATGGTCGATGGTGATAACAGACATTGCTTCTCCCTCCTACTAAATCGAAAATTTCCCTTTGGTAACCTTGTTCAGCACATAGTTCAAGACGATCACAATGATCAGGATACCGGAAGCCAGGGCGGAGGCCGTCTGCTGGCTGTGGTAGGTCTGGTAGGTGAACAGCTCCACGCCAAGGGTCTTGGTGTTGTTGGAGTAGAGCAGGTTGGACATGGTCAGCTCGTAGAAGCAGGGCATGAAGATCAAAAACCAGCCTGCCACGATGGACGGTACGATCAGTGGGAACACCACGTCCTTCAGCCTCCTAATCCAGCCGGAGCCGGAGATCTGGGCCGCCTCCTCGAGAGAGGGGCTGATCTGGGAGAAGGCGGAAACCACGGTCCGCATGCCCATCAGCATGTATTTGATCATGTAGGCCACCACCATGATGAACATGGTATTGTAAATGTTGATTCCGAACCGGCCGGACATGGTCATGATTAAGGCCAGGGCGATGACGACGCTGGGGCTGCCGGAGCCGACGGTGATCAAAAAGTCCGGGATTCCCTTGCCCTTCACGTTGGTTCGCTTCAATAAGTAGGCCATGATCAGGCAGATCACCATGCCGAGGGAGGCGGCCCACGCGGCGGAGACTAAGCTGTTCTGGCCGGAGCCCAGGATGGATTTCCGGGTCAGGATGGTGTGCCAGTACTTGAAGGTGATGTTGCCGGCCTCAAAGATCGACTTGCCCATATTCATGGTAAAGGAGGTCATGAACACGGTGGCGAAGGGGATGGCCACAACCACGATGGCGAACAAGCTGACCACGATGGTGATCGGGATGCGCCATCTGCCTAAGTCCACGATGTTGGGCCGGGTGGATTTTCCGGACACGGTGATGTACTCGCGCTTGCCTACGACGAAGTTGGACACGTAGAGCACGATCAGCGCGATGGCCATGAGGAATACCGCCAGGTTGGTGGCATCGGTCAGCCCCTCCTGGGAGCCGATGTAGACGTAGTCCACGATTCGGGTGGTCACGGTGTAGATCTGCCCCGGCGCTCCGATGATGGAGGGGATGCCGTAACAGGAGGCGGCCGCCACGAACACTAAGAGGGCTGCGGCCACGATGCTGGGAAGCATGAGCGGCAGCGTGATGGTCATCAGCGTCTTAAAGGGGGAGGCGCCGGAGATCCGGGAGGCTTCCTCCAGGGACGGGTCCATCTTCTCCATGGCTCTGGAGATGGTGATGAACGCGTAGGGGTAGTAGAAGGTGGTTAAAACCCAGACCAGACCGCCGATGGAGTAGATGTTGAACGGCGCGTTCTCCAGGCGGAAGATGGACATGATCAGGGTGTTGAGCGTGCCCACCGTGGGGTTTAACAGCCGCAGCCACGCCATGGCGCCCACGTAGGGCGGAACCATGTAGGTCATGACGAACAGGGTGCGGAAAAATTTCTTGCCGTAAAGGTTGGTGCGCCCCACCAGCCAGGCGAGCGGGAACGCCAGCAACACGCCGAAGACCATGGCCAGTCCCGCGGTCACCAGGGTGTTCTTAAGGCAGGTCCAGTTGAGCGGGTAGGAGTAAATCCGCTTGAAGCCATCCAGCGAGAAGCTCCCGCTGTAGAAGAACGAGCGGTACACCAGATAGAGAAGCGGCAGCACCTGGAAGATGACCAAAAAGGCCACGATCGCCAGGATTACGAACCACTTGATGTCGAAATAGAATTTTTTCTCTGTTTCCATAAGTTCCCTCAGCCCCTTTTTAAATTGTGCAGGAATTGTTTTTGCGCTGCAGGAAATCCCGGGCCGGAACCTCCTGTAGGGCAAAAAAGCCGTTGCCGGTAAAGTGGCAACGGCCCTGTGAATTTATTCCCGGCGGGCGGGCAGGAGGCGCATGGCTTATTGCCTCCCGGCCCAGACCCGCCGTCTCAGTGACATTACTGCGGCACCGTTACGTTTTCCTGGAACAGTGTGCGGATCTCCTCGCGCTGGGTGTAGCATTTCACCCAGTCAACCGGCATCACGCTGGACATGATCTCGCTGGTGGGGATGGCGTCGTAGGGAGCGTTGGGGTAGTCGCTGCGCACGGAGTGCATCCAGCCGGCCACGATGTACTTCTGTCCCTCTGTGGACAGGAACCACTCCTCAACGGCCTCACAGGCTGCGGCGTTGCCGTTGGCGCTGTGCTCGTCATCGATGATCATGATCGGGGAGGGGGTGCTGATCACGCCGTCGGTGGGGTAGATCACTTCCAGCTTAGAGCCTTCCTCCTCGCGTTTCTTTAATACGGACTCCTCCAGAATCATAACTTCCTTGCACTCGCCGGTCTCCAGCTTGGTGAGCGCCACAGAGCCGGACTCGATGGCCACGCCCTGGTTGCCCAGCGCCTTGTAGTAGTCCTCGCCGTATTTGTCGAGAAGCGCCACGATGGCTGCGTAGGAGGTTCCGGAGGTCAGCGGGTTGCCCATGGAGAGAGCGCCCTTCATGTCCGGATTGTTGGCGAAATCCTCGAAGGAATTGGGAAGGGTGTCCTTGCTGTATTTCTCCGGGTTGTAGGCCAGAACCATGTTCAGCATGCGGACCGGATACCAGTACCCGTCGGGGTCATAGTCGAATAAGAGCTTGTCCGTCTCGCTGAACTTGTAGGGGTGCAGGATGTTGGCTTCCTTAAGCTCCAGCGCGTAGGAGGGCTCAGCGACCATCAGGATATCGCAGCCCAGCTTTCCGGAGTCCATCTCAGCGGCAACCTTGGACTGCAGCGTTCCGGTTCCTCCGTAGAAGAACTCGATGTCCATGTTGGGGAACACCTCGTCCAGCTTGTTGTCCATGGCCTCGATGATGTCCTCGTACATGGAGGTGTAGATCACCACGTTCCCGGTCATGTCCTTGTAGTCCTTGGCAGCCTCAGTGGGGGCAGCCTGCTGGTCCCCGGCAGGGGCAGCGGTGGTGTCGGCGGCGGGAGCAGCGGTGGTCGCCGCGGGCGCCTGGGTTGCGGGCGCGCTTGAACCTCCGCCGGAACAGCCGGCCAGCCCTAAAACCATACTTGCACCGAGCAGTAACGCTAAACTTCTTTTTCTCATAAGACCCTCCTTCATAGAACGATTTTTAAGATGATTTAATTTTAGCAGAATGACAGACAAAAACGACCTAAAATCCGGTATAAAAAGATAAAATGCCATATAAATTCAGGATAAACATGAAATATATGGCATTATGTACTAACGAGATATCTCTTTTATATATTCTTTTGGTGAACATCCCAAATACTTGCGGAACACCACGCGGAAATATTTGTAGTCGCCCACCCCGCATTTCCAGGCGATCTCCTGGATCGGAAGCGTCCCCTCCCGGATCATCTCCAGGGCCTTCTGGATGCGGTAGCGGTTCAAATACTCGTTGAAGGTGGTGCCCACGGCGTCCTTGAACTTCCGGTTTAAGAACGCCTCGCTGTAGTTGAAGTGGTCCACCAGGTCCTGCATCACGATCTTCTTTTGGTAGTTCAGAAAGATGTACTCTAACATCCCCCGGGCCAGGCGGTCCTCCACGGGCTGGCGCTGGAAATCCCGCAGCACGGAGGTGTTCTCCCAGTCCTCGCGGGTCTTCTGGTGGGTGATCCAGGCGTTGCGGATGGCGCACTCCCGCTTGGCCAGCCGGATGGCCTCCTTCATGTCGGCCATGTTTAGCGGCTTTAACAGATACCCCTTGACCCCGTAGTGGATGGCCCGCTTGGCGTACTCGAAGTCCGAGTATCCGGACAAAATGATGGGCGCGTAGTTGTACTGCTCGTAGGTCTCCTCCAGCATCTGGAAGCCGTCCATGAGCGGCATGTTGATGTCCACCACGGCGATGTCCGGGTTGTGCTCCCGGATCAGGCTCACGCCCTCGATTCCGTTTGCCGCGGCGCCCACCACGTTGCAGTCCATCTCAGCCCAGGGGACGGAGTACACAAGCCCCTTGCGGATAATGTCCTCGTCCTCCACGATAATTACCTTGTACACGGCTCAGTCCTCCCCTTTCTGCCGAATTTTTACAATTACTTCCAGGCCCACGCCCTCCTCGTTGTGCAGCTCCAGGCCGCTGTCGCTGCCGTACTGCAAAAACAGGCGGCGGGCGATGTTGTGCAGCCCGATGTGCTCGGCCCCCGGGTTGGGGCTGTGCAGGGAGCCGAGCAGGCGCTCCGCCTCCGCCTGGCGCATCCCCAGGCCGTCGTCCTTCACGGACAGGCACAGGAGGGAGCCGTTTTTGCGCCCCTCGATGTGGATGTGAATCTGCTCCTTTTTCTGGAAACCGTACTTAATGGAATTCTCGATGATGGGCTGGAGCACCAGCTTGGGGATCATGCAGGGGTAGCAGTCGTCCGCAATGTCGATCTCGTACTGGAGCCGCTCGCCGCAGCGGCACTTCTGGATGTCCAGGTAGTCCTCGATGTAGGCCATGTCCTCGTCAAGATGCACGTACTCTCTGGAGGTGTCGATGCTGTAGCGCAGGATCTGGGTCAGCTGGATGATCAGGCTGTCGGCGCGGCCGGGGTCAAAGACCACCAGATTGCGGATAATCTCCAGGGTGTTGTAGAGAAAATGGGGGTTGATCTGGGCGGTCAGCTGGCCGATCTCCGTCTGGTTTTTTAAGCGCAGAAGCTCGGTGTTGCGGTCGTTTAGCTCCTGGATGTGGTCCAGCATCTGGTTGATCTGGACGCCCACGATGGAGAACTCGTCCTCCGTCCCGATCTCCACCCGGTGCTCCGGGTCGATCTTGCGGATCACGCGGATCTCGCTCACCAGCTTTTTGATGGCCTCCGAGTTGCTGGCCGCCATGGCGCTGCGCATGTTGTCCGCCAGCTTGTACCAGAGCAGGCTCATGACCGCGATCACCCCGGCCCCGATGGCGAGAAGCGTGGTGTTGTGGGGGTAGTAGACCAGAGAGTAGATGGACGCCTCCCCGTTCCCGGCCGTGAACCGGCTCATCCAGTAGCGGGTGCCGTGGATGTGCACGATGGGGCCCGGGGAGCTTATCTGGAATTTGTTGACCTCCTGCACGAAGTTGACCCGGCTGCTGTAGATCACCCGCCCTGCGCCGTCCGTGATCACACCCTCGTAGCCGCAGTCGGAGAGGCACTGGGCCCAGCCGTCCCCCTTTAGGTACAGGTTTAGGTAGCCGATGGGCGCGCCGTCGGTGCAGATGGGCTTAGACATCACGTAGTCGGAGCTCGTGCCCTCGAAGTAGTAGACGCTGGTGTAGATCCCGTCCGGGGCGGCCCCGAAGGCGTTGTCGCAGATGGCCTTGTTGAAGCTGGAGCGGTAGAGGTTCCACTCGTCCGGCCGGAAGCTGTTGTAGATGGAGTTTCGCTCCTTGTCGCAGAGCACCAGGCGGCTGTCCAAGGGGCAGGAGGCGTTGAACTCGTAGGCGGGGTAGGAGAGGAGGGAGGTGCCGCCCTGGTATAAGAGAAGCTTTTTGCAGATGTCCTGCACCTCCGGGTCCGAGAGAAACTCCTCGCCCATGCCGTAGATCTGGTTGAAGGTCTCAACGAACAGCTCCCCGTTCCGTCTGGCCCCCGCGTGGTTGGTGGCCGCAACCGCCAGGGCCATGCAGGATACCATGAGGAGGGCGCCCGTGCTGACCAAGACGATCAGCTTTGTGAATACCAGCTTTTTTAGTTTTGCCTGAAAGGTTCCCATACTGTATCAGTCCCCCGTATACTCGCTGACAATGTTGGAATAGCGGCTCAACAGGTCCAGCTTGTGCTTTTTCACGTAGTCCATGTCCTCCTCCAGCATGTCGATGCGGTCTAAGGGCACCAGGTAGGCGCCCGTCAGGGCATCCTTTCGCACGGAGCGGTTCATCAGCAGGTTCCCGTAGATGTTCTGCATGTCCTTGCTGGTGATGAAGTCGATGAAGTGCTTGGCGTACTCCAGCTGGCGGCAGTCCCGCACGATGGCCGCCGTGGCCGGGAGGTAGACGCAGCCCTCCTCCGGGTAGACGATCTCGATGTCCGCGCCGGAGCGCATGAGCGCCGCGCAGGGGGCCTCGTAGGAGAGCCCCACCGCCTTCTTGCCGGAGGCCACGCTGGAGTAGACCTTGGCGGAGCTGGAGGCGATCTCGCCGGTCTGGCGGACCAGGGCGGCCACGTAGTCCCAGGCGCCCTCGTCCTCGTAGCCGCCCATGGCCAACAGGATGTTGGTCAGCTGGGCCAGGGCGGAGGAGGAGTTGATGGGGTTGGCCATGATGATCTTGCCGGTGAGCTCGGGCTTTAGTAAGTCCTCGTAGCCCTTGACCTCCACCCCGCCTGTCAGGGATTTGTTGACCACCAGGCAGCTGCCGGAGAGAATGTAGCTGGTGGTGTAGCCGGTTGTGTTCTGGTAGGCCTCGATCAAGTGCTTGTCGTTGACCGAGACGTAGTCCTCAAACAGGTCCGCGTAGGAGTAGAGCTCCGAGTACACACCGCCTAGGAGCACGTCCGCGGGCGGGTTGTCCGAGCCGTTTTGGATCTGCTCTAAGAGGTCCACGGTCTCGCCCTTCACCAGGACCACCTGAATCTTATATTTTTCTTCAAACAGAGGGATTGTCGCGTTGAGCAGCTCGTCGCTGCTGGAGGTGTAGATGGTCAGGACATCGCCCTCCTCCTCAGACGGAGGGGGGGGGGGAGAGAAAAAAAGACAAAACAACAAATCGCGGCCAGAAGCAGCGATACGGCTGCGGCCGCGGCAAACAGAGAGCGCCGGTTTTGGTGCCCGGTAGTCAGCTTTGCCATCCCAATTCCCCCCAAGAGTAGAAAAAGCCCCGGCCCGGAGCAGATATCCGGGCCGGCGGTAGTTTTCCAGCTTTTTTCATTATAACACTACTTGGGGAGATTTTACAATGGTAAAATCAGTCGTCCTCCTCGGGCGCCAGCTCGGTGGTCTCCACCTTGGGCGGCATGATGTAGGAGAACAGGATGAAGCAGATAAAGCCTGCCACCAGTCCGGGGATGATGGGCTGGCTGAACTTGATTCCGAACAGCACGCCGCCGGAGATGTGCTCCAGATACACGACCACGATGGTGCCCGCGATCAGGGAGGCGATGGTGCCCGCGGTGGAGGCCTTCTTCCAGTAGTGACCCATCACGTAGGGGAAGAAGGAGCCTGCGGCCCGGAGGGTGAAGCAGAACATCAGGATGGAGACGATGCTCTGGGTGTTGAACAGCGCGATCAGCATGGAGGCAATGCCCACCAGGCACATCACGATCTTGGTCACGCGCATCACGGACTGGCTGGAGGCCTCGGGCTTCAGCACGGCCTTGTAGATGTCGTTGGCGAAGATGGATCCGGCGCCCAAAAGGTCGGAGTCGGAGCTGGACATGGTGGCGGAGATGATTCCGGCGAACAGCAGTCCGCAGATCAGGGCCGGCATGGTGTTGATGGCCAGCACGGGCAGCGCGTAGCGGGCGCCCACGGAGGCGAACTGGTCGGAGCTGAACTTGCCCATGTTGATTAAGGCCAGGGTGATGATTCCAAGGATCGTGGGGATGAACGCGTAGATGAAGTTCACCAGGGCCGCCAGCCATGCGCCGCCCTTGGCCGCCTTCTCGTCCTTGGCCGCGTAGAAGCGGGATACCGCCTCCTGGCCCACGGAGAAGGTTGCGGTGTACATGATCACAAGGGAGATGATTCCGAATAAGTCGTAGCCCTCAAACAGGCTCATGGTCCCGGCCGGGATGTTGGCGGTCACACTGCCCCAGCCGCCCGCGTAGTTGATCGCGAAGGGAACGGCGATGATCATGCCGATCACGATCAGGAATACCTGCACGAAGTCGGTCAGAGTCACGCTCCAGAGGCCGCCCATGATGGAGTACACGGTCACGACCACGGCCACGATGATCACGGCCACCTGATAGTCAATGTTCAGCATGGTGGAGAGGATGACGGCGGAGGCGATAAACTGGCCAGCGGTCAGACCCACCAGGGGGAGTAACATGATGATTGCGGTGATCAGGCCGCAGGATTTGCCGTAGCGGCGGCGGAAATACTCGGGAACCGTCTTGACGGTGGCCGCCCGGAACTTCGGCGCGATAAAGCTTAGGATGATGAATGCGATGCCCATGGTGGTGATGTACCAGGACGCGCTGAGTCCGAAGCCGGACATGCCGTTCTGCACAACGCCCAGGGAGCTGCCGCCGCCGATTTCCGTCGCGGCCAGCGTTCCTGCCATCAGAAGCGGCCCCAGCCGGCGGCCGGCCACCATGAAGTCGGTGTTGGTGGAGATCTTGGTGGAAGAGTACCACCCGATCCACAGCATCACGAGCAGGTAGATGATTACAATTGCAGTTACCATAATGTTAGAACCCATACAAACCCCTCCTATATTGTATTGATAGTTTCATACAATTAGTGTAGCACAGCGTGGGGGTTAAAAAAATAGCCGAATCTGCAGAAAAAATACCGAATATGGAGGTTGGGCTTGGGGGAGTCAAAACTTGACTTATAGAGGATTTCACCATAAAATAGTAGGGAAAGGCGTGAGCGCAGAGCGGAAGTTTACGGAGGAGGAACCGGATGGAATTGCTGGAGATTGCGATCTGTGATGATACCGAGGAGGAGTGCCGGGAGGTGGAGGCGTACGCCGCCCGCTTCTTTGAGGAGCGGGGGATCGATGTCAGGATCGACACCTACGCCTCCATGGGCGGTTTGCTGGCGTCCGATACCGCGTACGACCTGTATCTCCTGGACGTGCTGATGCCGGGGATGACCGGAATCGAGGGCGCGGCCCGGCTTAAGGAGAGGGCGGAGCGCCCGGTGGTGGTGTTCATCACCTCCTCGCTGGAGGCGGCGGTGGACGGCTACAGCGTGAACGCGGCCGGGTTCGTGCTAAAGCCCGTGCAGAGGGAGCACTTTTGCGCCACCTTGGAGCGAGTCCTGTCCGAACAGCTAAAGGAGCGGCACGCCTACCTGACCGTGACCCACAACCGGGTGCCGGTGAAGCTTAAGCTGGACCGGGTGGCGTTTCTGGAGAACCGGCTGCACCGGGTCTATGTGACGCTCTTGGGCGGGGAGACGCTGGCCGTCAGCCACAAGCTGTCGGAGCTGCAGGATGAGCTGAAGGACGACGCGCGGTTTCTGCGCTGCCACCAGAGCTACATCGTGAACCTGGACTGCGTGGAGACACTGGACGAGTCCTGCTTTAAAATGGCGGACGGCCAGATGGTCCCTGTGTCCCGGAATTTTTACAAGCAGAGCAAGCACGCCTACTACCATCACCGGCTGAAATGAGGAACCTATGAACGATGAAGCATGCAGTGTTTTTCTGGACCTGATCAAGCTGGCCGTGCGCATGATGCCCATCTTTGTGTGCCTGGAGCCAAAGCGAAAAAATAAAGAGAATATCGCAGCCGTCTCCGCCTACCTCTGGGTGTTGATGGTGTCCATGCAGTCCGTGTTCCACATCGACCCAGGAGCGTTTTTTCTGTTCCAGGGCTGTTTTTCCGGACTGTTTTTTCTGGTGCTGCTGGTGTTCTTTAAGGGGGGCCTGTTAAAGAAGGCGTTTTTGTATGTGTCGGCCTGGCTGTTCGCGGTGCTCTCGGCGCCGCTAAACGAGCTGGCCGCCTGGGCGCTGTCCGGGCGGATGTGGCTGACCTACGGGCAGATCAGTGTGATCGTCTCCCTGTTCTCGGCCGTCGGCTTCTGGCTGTTCGTGCGCTTCTGGCTGAAGGCGGTGGTGGAGCAGCTGTTCGCCCAGCTCTCCAGCCGCTCCTGCTCCCTGCTTCTGACCTACCCCACGGTGTCCCTCATTATCCTCTTAATCGGCGTGAACACCATTTTTTCACCGCACGCCATTTCTGGGCGGGGGCTGGAGGACGTGCTGTTTTTTCTGGCCCTCTGCGCCATGATTCTGGTGCTCTACGTGATGATTTTAAACAGCACCCTGGAGATCGTGAGCCGCAGGAAGACCGAGGAGGAGCTGCGCTTTGCCAGGCAGCTGATCGGAAAGCAGCGGGAGCACTACAACCAGACCCTGGACTACATCGAGCAGGTTCGCATCATCAAGCACGACTTCCGCCACCACATCCATGCGCTGCTGAACATGGAGAAGGAGGAGCAGACCCGTTATCTGTTAAACCTGCAGCATGAGTTTGACACGGCGGCGGAGATGGTGTTCTGCCAGAACCAGTCCGTGAACGGGCTGCTGCAGGAGTACGCGGCCCGGGCCAGGCAGGACGGGGTGGAGTTTCAGGCGCGGCTGGATCTGTCCGCCCGGGTGCCGGTGGACGACCTGACGCTGTGTATCGTCATCGGGAACCTGTTGGAGAACGCCCTGGAGGCGTGCAGGCGGTTTAAGGGGGAGCGGTTCGTCCACATGCAGGCCCGCTGGATGGACGACCATCTGATGATGATGGTGGAGAACTCCTACAACGGGCAGATCAAGCAGAGCGGCGGGAAGATTCTCTCCAGCAAGAAGGACGGGGGCCTCGGGATGCTCAGCATAAGACGGATTCTAAACCGCCCGGGGGATGAGTTCGACGTGTGCTACAACGAGAACACCTTCACCGCCATGGTGAAGATCGTGGACCGGACGCTGCCAGACGGGGAATAATTGTGGCCGGACGATAACGGAAAAACCGGCTCTGCCTGGGGAAGCAGGGCCGGTTTTCCGGTAGGTCACAATCTATATGAAAGGTATGATAGGGGATATATGGGTATCTTTTGGATTAGTTGATGGAGATGTACTTCGGCACATCCTCCACGGCCTTGGGGGCATCCTTGGGAACGATCAGGCGCAGCACGCCGTTTGCGAAGCTTGCGTGGATGTCCTCCTGGCGGATCTGCTCGCCCACGTAGAAGCTTCTCTTGCAGGAGCCGGTGTAGCGCTCTCTGTGGATGAAGGTTCCGGCCGCTTTCTCGTCGGCATCCTTGGCGGTCTGAGCGGAGATGGTCAGGTAGCCCTCCTTTAACTCGATGCGGATATCCTCTTTATTGAATCCGGGCAGCTCCACGTCCAACAGGTAGTTGCCGTCCTTCTCCTGAATGTCGGTCCGCATAATCGGCAGGTTCTTCGGCTCTTCGGTTTTCTCACGCCCGCTTCCGGTAAAGAAGGGGTCATTGAAAAACTCGTCAAATAAGTTCAGTCCATAGTTTCTTCTAGGTATCAACATCATCGGTATTTCCTCCTTAATGGTATTGTCGGTTCGTTTTCATGACTTTATTATAGCACGATTGTTAGCACTGTCAAGAGGTGAGTGCTAATAAAAATGTAAAAAATTTATGAAGTGAAAGAAGTTAGGTGCATCCGTTCGTGAGAGCCGGGGGAGCGGGGGATGGAGGTTCCAGGTCTCCGCGGTGGGAGGATCTAGGGCGCAAGGGGCGCGAAAAGACGGGCACTGCTCCGAGCTCCAGCGCAGCCCTGATGGCTGCGCCTCCGCCTCCGCTGGCTCCGGGCGGTGAACGCCCTGCGCCATCCCGACTTTTCACGCCCCTTGCACCCAAGACCTTACGAACCGCTCCGACAGTCACCTCTATCCCCCGCTCCCCCGGCTCTCACCCACTGCGCAGTCGCAGAAAGCGTTTTGACATTTATTCTGGGGAGGGGGTGGAGGAGGCTTCGTGGGCGAGGAGGGATTGGACGAAGAGGGCTACCTGGGGGAGTTCGTAGTAGCGGTGGCGGTAGAGGACGTAGGAGTTGCGGAGGAAGCTGGTGCCGTCGCGGTAGGTGATGGGTTTGCGGTAGCCCCTAAAGCCGTCCAGGCAGATTTGGGGGAGGATGGCCCAGCCGAGGCCTTCCTTTACCATCTGAAGGGCGGTGGTGATGTTGTCCACATAGATGCTGTGGTGGGGCTTGATCTGGTTTTCCTGGAACCAGCGGTCCACACCCATGTCGAAGGCGTTCTCGGTGTCCCTGCGGATGTAATTTTTGCGCTGGAGGTCGTCCAAGTCAAAGTCCTCCATGGACACCGCGTAGATGGGCTCCCGGCTGATCTGGCAGCAGCCCTCGTTCCAGGCGTACTCTCCGCGCATGATCGCGATGGAAAGCTCCTTATTCAAGAAGGCTTTGTAGATATTCAGGCTGTTGGCCGTGCGGATCTCGATGTTTACTTTCGGGTAGAGCGCGGTATATTTTTTGAGGAATCCGGACAGGCGGTATTGGGCGTAATTGATGGAGACGCCGGCCAAAAGGCTTCCGCCGATGTAGCCTAAGTTGGAGTCGAGATATTCCCGCATGTCGTGAAAGCCCCTGGAGAGCTCTAAAATTCTGGGGATGATGGATTCGGCAAGCGGGGTGAACATCACGCCGTTTCTGGAGCGGAACAATAGCTCCACCCCCAGATTTTCCTCCAGCTGCTTGATCCGCCGGGTCAGGGCGGGCTGTGTGATGTGCAGCTTCTCGGCGGTTTTTGTGATATTTTTGTACTCGTCCAGCATCAAAAGAATCTCCAGGTCCTGCTCGTTCATGGCGTCGCCTCCTCCATTTTTCTTGCATTATATCATAAAAAATCCGTATGGAAAACTATAAGATAATAGCATTTTACTTTATGGATAAAATTCGGTATGCTAAAGCCAGCTTATTTGATATCCGGATGAAAATAACAGAAAGCAGCACATAAAAGGAGCGGTAGTATGAGCAAATATCCATGTGTATACATGAGGGGCGGCACCAGCAAGGCTGTGTTTTTTCACGAAAAAGATCTGCCTGCGGATCGCTCTCAGTGGAAAAGCCTGTTCTTGAGGGTGATGGGTTCGCCGGATAAAAAACAGATTGACGGGATGGGAGGCGCGCACCCGACGACCAGCAAGATTGCGGTGATCGCCCCGTCCGCGCGGGACGGAATCGACGTCGATTACACGTTCTTCCAGGTGGCCGTGGAGACGGCCATAGTGGAGGACCACGCAAATTGCGGAAATATTTCCTGTGGAGTCGGCCCCTTCGCGGTGGACGAGGGGCTGGTGGAGGCGCATGAGCCGGTCACGATTGTGAGGATCTACAATACCAACACGCAGAAGGTGATTGAGGAGCACGTGCGGGTGAGAAACGGGAGAGCGCTGACCCTTGGCGAGGAAGCGATCACCGGCGTCCCGGGGACCGGCTCCCGCATCGACATGTATTTTGAGCGGCCGGGCGGGGCCACCACCGGGAAGCTGTTCCCCACCGGCCACAAGAGGGACGTTTTAAAGCCCAAGGGGTACCCGGAGGTGGAGGTCACGATGTTAGACTGCTCGAATCCGCTGGTCTTTATCCGGGCGGAGGATCTGGGGCTTAAGGGCGCGGAGATCGCGGAATTTCAGAGCGACAAGGCGCTCCTCGCCCACATCGAGGCCATCCGCAGTCAGGCAGCCGTGGCGTTCGGCTTCGTGGAGGACGCGGACCGCGCGACCAGCGACTCATTGTCCGTGCCCAAGGTCTCTGTGTTCTCAAGCCCCCAGAGCTATGTGGGAAGTCACAGGGAGCTGGTGGCGGCGGAGGAGATGGACATCTGCTCCCGGATCGTCTCCGTCGGCGCATTCCACAAGACCCATCCGGTGACCGCCGGGATCGCCATCGCCACAGCGGCGGCCATCGACGGGACCATTGTCCACGACGCGGCCAGAAAAACCGATGGCCAGAGGGCGTTTCGGGTCGGTCACCCATACGGCGTGCTGCCCATCATGCTGGTGATGGACAATGAAAATGTGGTCAAGGGCGGGACGACGAGAACCGCCCGGAGAATTATGGATGGGACGATTTATATCAACGACGGAGAAGGGGCGGAAATTTAAGGAATTTCCGGTATTAGGAGGATAAGAAATGAGCTACACTGCGATAATCGGATTTTTATTGATGTTGGTGCTGATGATTGTGCTGATTAAGGGGATGGCGGCGCCGCCCATCGCGTTTACGCTGCTTCCCCTGGCCGCGGCGGTCGTGCTGGGCTTCGGGGCGGAGGAGATTGCGGGGTTTATCGGAAGCGGAATGGAGTCCATGCTGGACACGGCGGTGCTGTTTGTCTTCGCCATCAGCTACTTTACGCTGATGTCCGACATGGGACTGTTTGATCCCCTGGTGAATTTCATGATCAAAAAGACCGGAAAGAGCGTGACGACGATCCTGATGGCCATCATGCTGACCACGTTTGTGGCCCATCTGGACGGTTCTGGCGCGACCACGTTTCTCATCGTGGTTCCGGCGTTCCTTCCGCTCTGCAAAAAGGCGGAGATCCGCCCTCAGGCGCTGCTGGCTTCCATGTGCGGCATGTACGGCGTGATGAATCTGCTGCCCTGGGGCGGCCCGACGATCCGGGCGGCCAGCGTGATCGGCGTTCCTGTGAATGAGCTCTATACCAGGCTGATTCCCGGCCTTGCCTGCCTGGCGGTGGTGGCCGTGGGCATCGTCCTTGTGGTATCGCGGATCGAGCAGAAAAACGGCGCCAGTGTGAAGAATCTGGCCCAGTCCGTGGATCACCTCTCCGAGACTTCCAAGGCGCCGGTGTCCAAAGGCCGCCAGGCGTTCAATCTGGTGCTCACGCTGATCCTTCTGGTATGCCTGTTCGCCAACACGCCGCTTCCACTGTACGCAATCTTTATGCTGGCGTTTGCGGTGGGATTGATTGTGAACTTCCCGAAGGTGAAGGACCAGAACAAGAAGATCAAGGAGTACGGCTCCCAGGCCGTGAGCCTCACGGTGACGCTGTTTGCGGTGGGCATCTTCATGGGCGTCATCAAGGGATCGGATATGATCACGGAGATGGCGGATGCGATCATTGCCATTCTGCCGGGATTTGTGACGCCGCACCTTCACTGGTTTATCGCGCTGTTTGCCGTTCCGATGCTCATGATCCTCGGAACCAACGCGTTCTACTACGCCATGCTGCCGATCGTCATCGGCGTGGTGGAGCCCTACGGGATTCCCGCGGAGACGGTGGCCATGACCTTCCTGCTGACCGCCACCCTTGGCACGCCCCTCAGCCCGTCGGTCGCCACAAACTATGTGGGCCTGGGCCTGACGGATTTGTCCATCGGCGAGCACATCAAGTATTCCCTGCGGATTTTGTGGCCGGCGAGCATCGCATGTTTGATACTCTGCACGGCAGTGGGAGTGATTCAGTTTTAAGATTTTTGAAGTTTTAGGTAGAAATATCGAATATCAGAAGGAGAAATGACGGAGGAGATGTTTGTGATAGAAAAACGGCATGAACATCTCCTATAAAATTTGAGTGTTAAAATCATACTAAATCAGTTTATCTCATTATCTGAGCTCACGAATTTCTAATACTAAATTGAGGAATGTATCACAGTTACTTTATAATTAATCAACCTAGGAGATAGGGCTGGAAACTCGCCCTATTCCATAAGTAGTAGTAGGTCTAGTCTTTGTCAACAGAGACCAGAACATTAGCTTTTCATTCCTCTATATGATCCCCCTGCCTTTTTCTAATTTGTTTTTTATATCCCGTAAAAAATTTTTGTTTTTTTGACTAAGTGAAACGCCATCATTCTTTAAACCTTCATCAATAAAAAACAATGCTTGTTCGATATATGGGCGTGAATCCTGTGGGTAGAGGTCACAAAATTTAGATACTCTTTTAGCAAAAGCAGTAAAGTGGATTGCCTTACGCTGATCATTCTGGCAACAGTCATTTAAAATGTCCAGTGCCCTTTTACTTTGTTCTTTATCTGTTTCTACGTTAACATCAAAATATATTTGAGCATATGTACTATCGATAGAGAATCTATTGTAATGTGTCATATTATTTGCTCGGTCAATCCATTCAAAAGCCTTTTTGAATTCCTTATTTCTTGAAAAGTATATTGCTGCTTGCTGGTATATATACTCGCTATCATCTTTTTCTAAACAATAGTTATAAAATCTTTCACCATCCGCGGCATCTATAAATGCACGGTAAGTGAAATCTGCATCATAACCATTCCTTTTAAACTTATCATATTGACATATCTTGTAAGGAGGCACATTATTAACAAAAGTTGTTAACATTTCAGCAAAAGCTGAA
>USJW01000058.1 GCA_900555045.1 uncultured Clostridium sp.
CCAGGGTGTAGCCGGCAATCAGATATTCAATTACGACCGCCGCGCCAATGTCCCATACGCCAACTGGCACCGCAAATATGTGTGAATTCCAGGGAGAGGGCAGGTGATATGCGTGAAGATAGCAGTTTGTGACGATGAACTGAGAGCGGCCGGCCAGATTCGGGATATGGCGCTGAGCGTATTTGATGATATCAGCTGTGACGTGTTCACAGAGGTGGAGGCGCTACTTGGAAAGCTGGAGGAGGGGGAAGAGTACAGCGCGATTCTCATGGACATCGAGTGGGACGGGAAGGAAAAGGGGATTCGGGCGGCGGAGAGGATCAAATACCTTGGCCCGGACATCCGCCTCATCTATGTGACCGGGTTTACAGAGAAGTATGTCCAGCAGATTTTCTTTCGCCCGGCAAACTTAAGCGGATTTTTGATCAAGCCGGTGACGGAATATATGCTCCGCAGGGCGTTGGAAAAGGCACTGGCCGACCAGAAGAGAAGGGCGAAGGATAAGTTCACGTTTCAGCAGGGCGGGTCACTGCACTCGATTGCGTTTTATAAGATCCTCTATCTGGAGAGCAGCGCCCATAGGATTATGATCACCACAAGAAATGAGACCTTTTACTGCTATGGAAAGCTGGACGAGATAGCGGAAAAGTTTCCGCCGAATTTTATCCGCTGCCATAAGAGCTACCTGGTGAACATGGACGAGATTCAGGAGTTTGGCCATGGATATATGATTATGATGTCGGACAGGAGGCATATTCCGATCGCCAAGATCAAGCATGGGATGGTTAAAAAGGCGTACTTTGAATACATGAAGGCGGACGTGTTTGAGAAGAAGACGGACTGAATGGGCAACGGGACAGGGAAATATTGGAAAAAGGCACTTGAAACATGTTAAGTTTCAGGTGCCTTTTTTTGCCGAAAAAAGGTCGTTTTTTGCAAAATAGACGAATTTATGTAAGCATTTTGTTATAATCATAAGAAATTGTTTCGACATTTTATATTTTGTTTAGAAAGAGGAAACGTAAGCATGATTAAGGCAAAAATGATTCTTGCAGACAGCGATGAGATGTATCTGAACAGCCTTTCCGACTATTTTATAGAACATGCTCCTCAGTTTGAGCTGAGTATATTCAGCCAGGAGGATAAGCTGTTAAAGTATCTGAAAAATGGAGGGAGCGCTGACATTTTTGTGGTAGACGAGGCGATGGCGACGCAAGAACTGTGTCTCCTGGCCAAGGATGCCACAAAAATTGCATTATCCGCACTTATGCCGGAGCCGGAGGGCTATGCCGCCATAAAGAAATACCAAAAATCTCAGGCGCTGGTGAATAACATTTTGCTGAGACACGCCGAGAATACGGGAAAGACGGAAGCGCTCGTGGGCAAAAGCCACACCCAGGTGGCTGCGTTCTACAGCCCGGCGGGCGGGACGGGAAAGACGGTTCTCTCCCTGGCGACAGCCACGGCGGCCGCCAATATGGGCTTGCGGGTGCTCTATCTGAATCTCGAGGAGATCGACTCCGTGGGAGGCGTATTGGGAAGAACCGCAGGATCGCTCTCGGAGGTGTACCTGGCGTTAAAGACTAGGGGCATGAATGCGGGGGTGAAGCTTGCGGCGGGAGTCGGGCAGGCGCAGGGGGGCGGATTTTATTATCTGTCCGGTGTCGACAGTGTGTCGGAGTATGAAGAGGTGGACGGAACCGACATAATGAAGCTGATCGAGACGGTGAAAGCGCTCGCGGACTTTGACCTGGCGATCCTTGACCTCTCATCCGGGTTTGACGAAAAAACCAAAAAGACTCTGGAGTGCGCGGATGCGATCTTTGTACCGGTTGTGTCGGAGGCGGGGAGTATTGAGAAAATGAAGCGCTTCCTGGCGGAAGCAGAGCGGCACAGAATGTACGATTCGATCTTTAAAAAGATGAATCTGGTCATCAACAAGGCGGCTCTTGCCGGAGGCACAGGCGAGCTTGGGGCCAGCGGGATCATGAATGAGATCCCGTGCTGCGCGGCGGTGGCCGCCTCCCCGGTGTTTGAGAGGTACGGCAGCGTTGTGAGTGCCGGTGAGGCGCTGCGCCCATCCATGGAGCCCATCGTGCAGGCTGCAGTGAAAAAATAAAGGCGGGGATTCGTATGATAGAGAATATGCAGGAATATATCGCGAAGGTCAGGCGGATGGTCTCGGACCGTTTGGATCTGACACGGTCGGTGCAGGACGAAGAGATCCGCGATATCATCTCCCAGATTTTATTTGAGGAATCCAGCAGACAGTACATGTCTCTGCAGGAGAAAAAGACGGTGATGGAGGGAGTTTACAATTCCATGAGGGGCCTGGATGTCCTCCAGCCCCTGGTGGACGACCCGACCGTCACGGAGATCATGATCAACGGTCCCCACAATGTGTTTGTGGAGCAGAACGGCCGTCTGTTTAAGAAAAACGTCAGCTTTGGGTCAAATGAAAAGCTGGAGAATGTGATTTTAAACATTGTCTCAAAGGTGAACCGCACGGTGAACGAGGCGAATCCCATTGTGGACGCCAGATTGCTGGACGGGTCCCGTGTCAATGTTGTGCTGCCGCCGATCGCCCTAGACGGTCCCACGGTGACGATCCGTAAGTTCCCGGAGGATCCCATGACCATTGAGAAGCTGATCGGGTACGGATCGATCACGCCGGAGGTGGCGGAGCTTCTGGAGCGGATGGTCCGGGCAAAGTACAACATCTTCATCAGCGGCGGAACCGGATCCGGAAAAACCACGTTTTTAAACGCGCTGTCCAACTTTATTCCCAAGGATGAGCGCGTGATCACCATCGAGGACTCCGCGGAGCTCCAGATCAAGGGCGTTCAGAACCTGGTGCGGATGGAGACGAGAAATGCGAACATGGAGGGAAAAGGCGAGGTGACGATCCGCGATCTGATCCGGTCGTCCTTACGTATGAGGCCGGAGCGGATCGTGGTCGGCGAGGTCCGCGGCGGCGAGGCGTTAGACATGCTTCAGGCGATGAACACCGGACATGACGGCTCGCTCTCCACCGGACACTCCAACTCCACCAAGGATATGCTGAGCCGCCTTGAGACCATGGTTATCTCCGGAAACAACATACCCATCGAGGCGATCCGCCAGCAGATTGCCTCCGCCATCGACATCATTATCCAGCTCTCAAGGCTTCGCGACAAGTCGAGGCGGACGGTCGAGATCACGGAGGTTGTGGGATACGATAACGCGAGAAACGCGATCGAGCTGAACCCGCTCTACAAATTTGTGGAGCGCGGGGAGGACAAGAACGGCCGCATCATCGGCGGGCTTGAGCGAACCGAAAATCCGATGGTGCACACGGAAAAATTCCGAAACGCAGGAATATCAGATCAGGTATAGGGGGCTGCCATGTTTGGAAAGAAGAAAGAAAAAGAAGAGATGGTGGAGCGGGAAGACGGGCTTATCGATTACGATGTGTACGTGATGAGCAAAAAGGAAAAAATTGTTAATATCATTCTGGCGGCCATCGTGCTCTTCATCGTGGGCTACATCTTTTACCACAATGTGATCCTGTCGGCGCTCCTGATGATCCTGGCGATAAAATGGCCGCCGATCCGGACCCGGCAGATCATAGAGCGGAGAAAGAATCAGCTGACCCTGCAGTTTAAGGACATGCTGTACTCTCTGTCATCGGCGCTGTCGGTGGGCAAATCGGTTGAGCTGGGGCTGCGGGATGCGCTTCAGGATCTCCAGGTGATCTACCCGGATCCAGACACGAACATCCTGCGGGAGGTAGAGTACATCCTGCGGGGAATCGAGATGAACATTACCACGGAGGACATGTTCAGCCAGTTCGCCGAGCGGGCCCACCTGGAGGATATCGAGAACTTTGTGGACATATTTGTCACCTGTAAGCGCACCGGCGGAGACCTGATGGAGGTGATGCGCTCCACCTCCAATACCATCGGGGAGAAGATCGAGGTGAAGCAGGAGATTGAGACGACGATCTCCGGCAAAAAGTACGAATTCCAGTTCATGATGGTCATGCCGGTTATCATGGTTTTGTTCCTGACGGTGACATCCGGGGATTACATGCAGCCCGTTTTCACGACGATCCAGGGAAAAATCGCGATGACGGTGGCGATTGCGATCTTTGGAGTCTCGTATCTGGTGGGCTCTAAGATTATGAAAATTTCTGTGTGATTGGGGTGAGTGGGATGATCGGGTGTGTGTTAGCGGTTGTGATCGGCGTAATCTTTGTGCTTCTGTTTTTGATCTGCTATCTGAAGTCGAAGGGCAAATATGACGAGTACATAGAGTATGTGGATAAAGAGGAGTATGGGCTTCGCGATTTTATACCGGTGGGGCTGGCGTTCAATGAGATGACGGGCTTGCAGAAATTGATTCCTGTGAGCGTCAAGACCATCCTGGCGCGCCACAGAAACCAGGTGTATCAGAGCATCCTGGAGCTGAGGGGGCCGAAGGAGGCGGAATTTTACCAGTATATTCACGGCGGGTACCGCAGTGCGGTGGGCCTGATCGCGTCGGCGGGATTTTCACTTATGGGAATGATCATGACGCTCCAGGGGAGCAGCGATGGGCTGATCCTAAGCGGGGCTGCCGTCGCGTTCTTCATCGCGGGTCCCTTCCTGGTGGATTCCAGCCTGAAGACCGACATCGAGAAGCGGCGCCTGGCTATACAGATGGAATTTCCTGAATTTGTAAATAAGCTGACGCTGCTGGTCAACGCGGGGATGACGATCTCCAAGGCGTGGGCCAAGATCGTCAACGACAATAAGAAGGATCACATTCTCTACCATGAGATGCTCTACGCCCTGGGCGAAATTCAGGCGGGAAAGCCGGAGGCGGTTGCGTACGAGGAGTTCGCCAGGCGCTGCAGGGTGAAAGAGGTGACCAAGTTTGTGTCGGTGATCGTGATGAATTTGAAGCGCGGAGGAGCCGAGGTGGTCCCGGTTCTAAGGGCGCAGGGCACGGAGTGCTGGGAGATGCGAAAGAACGCGGCCAAGGCGATCGGGGAACAGGCGGGGACGAAGATCCTGATACCGATGATGATCATGTTCCTGGGAATCGTCCTGATTGTAGCGACGCCGGCGGTGCTCAGCATGACCTCCGGCATGTAGTGTGTGACTTGGATAAAAACAACCGTTTGACGGTGTTTTTATAGAGGCTGCAGGCTTTTTAAAGCGGCATACAGATCAATAAAAGATAAGGAGACAAAGTAGGATGGAGATGCTGAGACAGTTTTATGAGGAAGAGGACGGTATGGGAACGGTCGAGATGGTTATGATCATTGCGGCCCTGATGTGCATTGCGCTGTTGTTCCGCAAGTCGCTGACCACGTTTGTAACGAGCATTATGGATAAGATATTCAAACCGGACTTTGTGGAAGATCCCACAGCGGGCGTTAAATAAGTTCCAGGGAAACTGATCGTGCTTGTCAGGGGCCGGAAAACGGCCCCTGACATAGAAACTGCGTCTTAAAGGGTAAGTTTACATGAAGAAATTGAGAGAAATGCTGGCTAAAAGCAGAAAACAGAATGACGGCTATCTGACAATTGAGCTCACACTTGTTTTTCAGGTTCTATTTTTTTCTCTTATGCTGATTCTTTTTATGGGCATGGTTCTTTACCAGGAGGTAAAGCTTCAGAGCCTGGCGGTTCGCGCCTCGGAGCGCGGTTCCGTTGTCTACAGCTCCCGAGTGCTGGATATGTCGAGCGCGGAAAAAACGCTGGCGGACTTTAGGGTGAGGGACCCGTATCGCAATGTTCCCTTTATGGATATCGGAAAAAAAGGAGAGTACGTCTCTCTTGTAAATAAATATGTAGCGGAGAAGATCGGAACCGGCGATATTATATCCGGTGAGAATAAGAATGCCGGCGCATACACGGAGGTGGAGGATTATCTGATCGAGAAGCGGATCAAGGTGACAATCCGGTCGGATTATACGCTTCCCGTGTCCTCCATTCCCGCCATGTTCGGCCACGAGGGGCCTTTTGGCGTGAACACTACAGCCGTGTCCGCGGTTGTGGATTCTCCGGATTTCGTGCGCAACGTGGATATTGTCACGGACATAGCGAAGCAGACAAAGCTGTTTGACACGCTCGAGGGTGGGTACGGGAAGATCACCGAAGCCATCCAGAAAATGACCGATCTTATCAAGTAGGGGGAACAAGTATGAAGCTGTTTCAGAATCACCGGGTGAAGGGCGCAGTATCCATTTTTTTGATCATGATTCTGCTGCCGACCATGATTTTTTCGGCAGTGCTCATTGACGGGAGCAGGCTTGCCAGCGCCAAAGCGATGGCGCAGGAGGCCACAGACCTTGCGGCTGTGAGTGCGCTGGCTTCATATAATCAGGAGCTGAAGGACAATTTTGGGCTGTTTGCAATCGACGACAACGAAAAAGTGGAAGAAATTTACAAAGAAAGCCTGACCAACACGCTGCTGGCCCATGGCTTATCCGGGGATGCCGAGTATTCCGAGCGGATCTGGGAGATTTTGAAGACCTCTATGACGGGCGGAAAATCCTACGCAGGGGAGTCCTTCTTAAACCTGTATGACTTTTCCGTGGAAGAAGAGGGCACAGCGGTTGAGACAAAATTCTGTCTGGCGGAGAAGGATGTGCTGGAGAGTCAGATGGTTGAGTACGCAAAGTTCCGGGGGCTGTATGTGATGATGGACCGCCTGGATATTTTGCTGCACAGGGACGAGATACAAAAGAGCGCGGAGGAGAATAAAGAGGCGTCCGAGGTTATGGAAAAGAAAATGGGCGTGGATGAGGCGAATGCTGCGGTGGACAAAACGCTCGGTGAGCTCAGAGAAAAAATTGATAAGCTGAATGAGGCGGTCGAAGAGGTCAAGGAGAAGCGGGAGGAGTATTTTGAGGTATTGCCTGCCAGGATGAGGCAGATCAGTATTGAAAATACAGACACGGACGAAGAACTGTCCGATGCAGATAAGAAAAAGGCTGGAAAATACAAGGAGGCAAAACGGACGTTTCAAGCTGCGGTGGGGACAGCGCGAAAAAAGGCTTATGAGACCCTGGAACTTGCGGATAAGGCCAAGATGCAGGTGGGCGTTGCAATCGAAAATTTAGAGGATTTCAAAAACGAGAATGGCCCAAAGGCCTCAGGCAACGAGTCGGTGGCTCAGCTGATTGACGATGCGGACAAAAACATTTTGGACTATGAAAAAATCTACGCCCCTGCAATCAAGGAAATATTGGATGACGAGACGCTGAAACAACTGGCGGAGGATCAATCGATCGGTTCCAATATGAGCGGAGTGCTGAAAAAGATTGATACGGCCATAGAGAAGTATATTGAGGATATTGAGAAGATGCGGCAGGAGGCTGCGGAGAAGGACAAGAAGTCGGCAGGCGCAGGCGATGATGAGGACCTTGAGATAACGGAATACTATTTCTATTATCTGAGCGGCTCCGGAAAAACGACCGATGTGTCGAACGCGATATCAGGCGGGAGTGGAAAAACTAAGTATTATAAGCCGGCCGTGATGGATCTCATCTCCTACTTTGAAGGGAAAAAATGGGAAAAGCCCAACCCGACAGCGGATGCGCAAGGGTCGGGTGGAAGCTCGGTGATCGATGAAGACTTCGCCTCCAAGCAATCGGAGAAGGCCGGAGAGGAAGATAAAAGTGATGCGGGCGGGGCTGAGAAAGGGAAAGTGCCGGATGATGTCTATAACAGCCGCCCATCGGTTAAATTTGTCTCTGAGGAGAGCGGGAAGGATAGCGGCAGCGGCGGATTTTTCAACAAGGATGCCGATCTGACGGCTTCAAAAAACATCGTCAAAAAGAGCCAGAACAGCATGCTTCTCAACATGGGTGAAACCGTGCGCGACGACGTTCTGTGCCTGACCTACATGTTCGGCACCTTCAAGACGCGGCTGACCGGCGTGAATAAATTTACCGCCGAGGGGATGTCACAGTCCGACAAGGACAGCTTCTACATGCCCAAATGGCGCTACGCCAACGAGGGCGGCGAGGTGGATTTGCGTTTTTCGCCGAAGAAGGACCGCAGCACGGTTCTCAGAAGCGAGATGGAATATCTCGTCTACGGAAAGCAGTCGGATACGGCCAATGAGGCGGCAGTCTATGCGACCATCATGGGGGAGCGGCTTGCGAACAATGTGGGGGCAATGTATTTGAACAAAAAGGTCAAAGGCGCGTGCCACTCAGCGGCCATCGCGGCCAGCGCGGCGACCGAGTTCATCGTGCCGGAGACAGTGTTTTTCTGGATCTTTCTGACCGCGTGGGCGACAGCAGAGACGGTGATTGAGATGGATTACCTGATTTCAGGCGGATATAAGGTGCCGCTGTTAAAGACAAAAGACAACCTGCTCCTGGCGGACAGTCCCTCGCAGTCGGGGACTCAGCTGATCAGCCACTACGGCAAGAAGGGGATTTTTGTGACCTACGAGGACTACCTTCTGATCCTTCTGCTGCTCAAGGGGTCCGATACACGGGTTATGCGGACGGCGGATCTGATTGAGATGAATATGAAGAAAAACGGGCAATCCGATTTTAAGATGGCCGAGGCATACACGACGCTGCACGCGGATACAAGGCTTTCCATACGCTATCTGTTCGGAAGCGTGATGCCGTTTCAGAGCACGTATGAGGGCCAGGGCTTTTCAGGTAGAATCTACTTTACAGACACCATTTATCAGAGCTACTAGAGGGGAAACGGAGTATGAAGCGAACGGAAAAAAACAGGGGTGTGCTCACCATTGAGGCCACCATCTCCTATTCCATTTTTTTGATGGTGATTGTAACCATGCTCTACATCATGCGCATCGTCTATGCGTATGGGCTGATTCAGCACGCCACCTGTCAGACCGCCAAGGAACTGTCCATGTACACCTATGTCTACCAGGTTGCCGGGATCAACGACCTAAGAGGGCAGATCGCAGGCGGGACCTCGGACCGGACGGAGCAGTTCAATGCCGACGCCGGGGAGGTGGTCAAGTTCTATGAGGCCGTCTGTGGAGGCGATTTTAGCGCAAGCTATGACGGCACCACGGACCCGAGGGAAATTCTAAAGAATGTGGGAGGCGCGCTCCTGGGGGAGGCCGGGAAAGAGGCAAATAAACAGCTGTTCGAGGCGGTTGTGCGGCCCCTCATGGGAGGGTATATCGGCGCGGACTCCAAGGGGAATTCGGCGGATGAGCGGTTAAAGGCCCTGCGGGTTGTGGGGGGACTGTCCGGCCTAAATCTGGACAGCTCCAGCTTCTTTGAGGATGGAACCACCATCGACCTTGTGGTCTGCTATACGATCGATCCGCTTTTCCCGATTGACATCATGCCGGAGCTGAATCTGTCCAACCGGGCGTATGTGAGGGGGATGAGCGGGGAAAACATCTTCGGAAACGGGGAGCCCGGGGGTGAAAAGAAGGACGAGGAGAAGGGCAAAAGCGTCTGGGATATCGATAATCCGACGGAGCGGGGAAAGGAGATCCAGAGGCAGCAGAATGTGCGGAATCTACCGGAGAAATTTAGCACGTTTTCCGCGTTTGATGCCTCCACGGGAACCGCGACCGCGGAAAAGTCCATCGATCTCAGAGACACCAGCTACCAGAAGCTGTCCAGAATCAAGGGAGTGATCAGTGCCAAGTGCAGTGATATGGTAAATTACAAAACCTGTACATACGGAGGGGTTACGGTGAATGGGAAGGATATCAAAAGCAGGGAGCTGATTCTCTATATTCCATCGTCCACCGGCGATCGCGCGGTCGACCGAAGCCTCTTTGACCAGGCGGTGAAAGATGTGAGAGCGCGTTACCCGGGAATCAATATCACAGTAAAAGAACTTGACTAAAAGAGGAAATGAAGTGGAAATACTGACATGTTTAGCGATACTCTTCACAGCTGTGCTGATGGGGATGCGGGTGGAATACGCCCGCGGGTGCATGAAGGATCCGGAATTCCCAGCCGGCCGTGTCTGGACGGAGAAGAGGACCTGGCTTGCGGCGCTGGGATGGATTGTGATCTTTTTTGGCTGTTTCATCCTGTCGGGGTGGAATCTCACCGCCGTCCGCATACTGGACCTCTTGGCCTGCTATCTGCTGTTTGCGGCGATCGACTGGAAATGGAGGGTGGTTCCGGAGTACCTGCTCATCTGCCTTCTGGCCGGACAGCTGTTACTGGGGGCCGCAGCAGAGCTTCCGATGGCGCTCCTTGGAACCTGCATATCCGGGGGAATCTTTTTCCTGGTTCTGCTGGTGCTGGCGCGGGTCTTTAAAAACGGCCTGGGGCTGGGGGATGTGAAGCTTTTGGGGGTCACGGCCATGGCGGCCGGGTGGACGTACGCGGTTGTGATATTCGGGCTGGCGCTGGTCTTCTCTCTGATTTTCGGGTTATGGCTTCTGGTTGTAAAGCGAAAGAGTATCAAGACAGAAGTTCCGTTTGTGCCGTTTTTGGCGCTGGCGATGTTGGTTCATATAGTTCTGACGATGATTTTATAAAAGAAGGATAAGGGGAGTGAACACAAATGATGGAGCAATACAAAATTTCTTACCAGAATGTAGGGCAGAACACCTATCTGGTGGTGGAGTTCGGCGAGTCGGCCACGATTGTGGAGAGTATGATGGGGACGATCACGTCCAATTCCATCAGCCATTTTTTGGAGGCGTTTCGCCTGATGATCAACGGGGAGACGGTGGTCCGCTACCAGGTCTCCTCAAAGCAGACCCTCAGCACGATGCTAAAGAGCGGGGACAGAAAACTGAAAATTTCAGAGGTGGTTTCCATCATCGACGGCGCGGTTCAGGCGCTTAAAGAGGCGGCGGAGTACCGGCTGCCGGATTCCGGGCTGGTGGTGGACCCCGATTACATCTTTGTGGACCCGAGGACCTTTGATCCTGGATTTGTCTATCTGCCGGTCAAGGTGGAGGAGGGGAACGGCTTAAAAAAGCTGATTTTGGATCTGGTCATATCGGGGAAGATTGAATTGTCTAGCAGCAACTTTGTCCAGCTATTGTTAGAGACTGTGCAGACGGAGCCATTTTCACTTGAACAGCTGGAAAACTGCATCAGCCCATTTAAGGGAGGCAAAAGTGTGCCTGGAACGGGGACGAACCGCACGCCGTCCGGCGGTTACACGCCTCCGGTGAATCCCGTGCCGATCCCTGTGCCGCAGCCGGATCTGAGCGCTGCTAAAGCCCAGGTGCCGGTAACGCCGCAGCCCATCCCCTATCAGGTGCCGCCGGCACCGGTTCAGCCGCCGGTGGACGAAGGGATGCCGCTTTCCGGGCCGGGAAAACGGCCGGAGAAGCCGCCGACGTCCGGGAAGGGGAAGAAGTTTTCCAAACCGCCAAAGCCGGAGAAAAAGGGGAAGCGGGCAGAAAAGGCGCTGGTCGAGGCGGGAGAGCCGGATGAGAGCGGTTTTGACGCGCAGGCGGCCAAGAAGAAATTTTTGCTCCCGCAGGCGCTTGTGATGGTCGCGCTGGCGGCAAGCATCTCGTTCGGGCTGTTTTTGGATGAGAACGGCGCGCTTGTGATTAATAATCTGCTGGCGGTGGTGATCGTTGTGGCCCTGTTTGAGGTGATTCTCTACCGCGAGATTTATGTGAATGGAAAGCAGCCGAAGGCCAAAAAGGCAAAGAAAAAGGCAGGCGGGAAGAAAGCCTCCGGACCGGTTCCGCCGGTAAAGCCTCAAAGAGGGGTTCCGGTTCCGCCTTCCAGAGGAAATGCCCCCGTGCCGCCGGTTACAGCGCAGCCCTTGCAGATGCAGCAGAAGCCGGCAGCCCCGACACCGGTGCCGACGCCAGCACCCGCACCGGCGCCAGTGCCCCAGGCCTACGCGGCCCCCAGGACGGCTCCCATTCCGGTTCCCATGCCCATCGGGGATCAGCCGACCATGCTGAATGAGGAGATGGATGCGACGGAGCTAATTGGACCCGGGGACATGGAGGGAGCAGCGCCCTATCTGGAATACGTTGAAAACGGACGCCCGGTCACCTACCCGCTGTGCGGTGAGAGCATACTGGTGGGACATCTCTCCGGCAAAGTCAATCTGGTGATCCATAACCCGAAGGTGGGTAGAATCCACGCGGAATTCTTGGTACAGAACGGTCAGATCTACGTCAAAGATCTGAATTCTCTGAATGGAACCTACTTAAACGGCAGTGCCCAGAGAATCACCAGCAACGTTCCCTATCCCTTAAAGGATCAGGACAAAATTACGCTTGCAAACTGTGAACTGACACTGCATTGTCGGCCGAGATAGGCGGTATTTTATATGGTTGGATACGAGTGGGGTGCGGTCAGCGATCGCGGGGATATCAGAAAAGAAAATCAAGATCACATTCTCTGTCTGATGGGTGAGATTCTTGGGACTCCGGCTGCGCTGTTTGCGGTTGCGGACGGGATGGGAGGACTTGCCCTCGGCGCACAGATGAGCCATTTGGTGGTTTTGCAGCTTCTTGGTTGGTGGGGTGAGGACTTTCAACAGATGGTGCAGCTTGGAAAGAACAGCCAGGAGGACATCTGCGACCTTCTCGACCAGGTGATATGGGATATCAACCAGTCGGCCCTCGCGTTCTGCGCGGAGAATCACTGCCGCTGCGGCTCCACACTCTCGCTCCTGCTCCTATACGGGGAAGAGTACTATATAAAAAACATCGGTGACAGCCGGGTTTACCTGGCCCACGACGGCAGACTCCGGCAGCTGACGGAGGATCAATCCTATGTGGCGCAGATGGTCCGAGAGAAGCGGATGACCGAGGAGGAAGCGAAAAGGTCCAAAAAGCGGAATTTGCTGACGATGTGCATCGGGGCATTTGAGCAGATCCAGGCATTTTCTGCGGAGGGCGTTCTGGAACCGGGGGACGTGTTTCTCCTGTGCAGCGATGGGCTTTACAACCCCCTGGAGCGGGAACTCATGGAGGCCATCCTGGTTGATTCCTCAGGCACGGCGCAGGAGACAGCGCAGCAGTTAAGAGCCTCAGTCCGGGCGGGGGCTGCCGCGGATAATGTATCCGTCATCACAGTCAAAACCTATACAAAGGAGTAAATGACAGAGATATGACGCAGATCGCAGAGTGGAGTCCTGTTATTCTGGCTGTCGCCACAGCGGCGGCCGGTGCCTGGACGGATCTCACAAGGCACAAGATTTTTAATAAACTGACAATTCCGGCCCTGTTTGCCGGTTTGGCTTTGAACCTGCTGTTCGGGGGCCCCAAGGGCCTGCTTGGCAGTCTCGGCGGCATCGGGGTCGGTTGTCTGACGGCGCTCTTTTGGGTGCTCGGCGCCTTAAAAGCCGGGGATGTAAAGCTTTTTATGGCGGTGGGAGCGCTCGGCAAAACAAGGTTTAGCGCGGAGACGATCGTGATTTCCATATTGGTGGGGGGATTTGTATCCCTGTTGCTGATGCTTCGGAATAAAGCCGGGCGGAGATCCTTCAGGAATCTGTGGAATTGGGGAAAATTCATGGTTCTGACAAAATCCTTTCAGATGTATCGGCCGTCCGAACAGTCCTCGTATTTTTGCTTTGGGGGCTGCATCGCGGCCGGGGCCCTGGCTGCGGCCTTGCGGTTGTGTTTTTGAATGGAAAGAGGTGGAAAATGGTGCATTTCTTGAGTAATGAGCTGCTGCTTTACGGGGGGCTTGCCGTCATGGCTCTGAGCCTTGTTCTGGCGGTGATCTGCATCGCAGTATTTCTTGTCACAGGCAGGAAAATCAAACGCCAGCTTGAACAGGAATACGGGAAAGCGATGAGATAAAACTGCGGAAAGGGGAGAAGCGAGATGGCCCAGGTGATTGCAGGTATCTATGAAATCGGACAGCAGATCGGTGCCGGAGGCGGAGGGGTGGTCTATCTTGGACGTCACCTGCGGTTGGACAAGCAGGTGGTGCTCAAGGCGGACCGGCGCACTCTGAACGCGAAGCCGGAAGCGCTGCGGCGTGAGGTCGATCTGCTGAAGGGATTGAGCCACACCTATATCCCACAGGTATATGACTTTGTCCAGCAGGACGGAATTGTCTATACCGTTATGGATTTTATCGACGGGGAAAGTCTGGATAAGATTCTGAAACGGGGGGCGATGCCGCCTCAGTATCAGGTGATCCAATGGGCATGCCAGATTTTGGATGCGCTCTGCTATCTGCACAGCCGTCCGCCCCACGGGATTCTCCACGGGGATATCAAGCCCGCAAACATTATGCTGCGGCCGAGCGGAGATATCTGCCTGATCGACTACAACATCGCGCTGGCGCTGGGCGAGAATGGAGCGGTAAAGGTTGGGCGGAGCAGGGGCTATGCATCGCCGGAGCACTATGAGGCGGAGTTCGGAGGCGGGACCGACGAGAAGGCCACAGAGCTGATGACGGATCCCATGAGCAGCACCAGCGGCAGGAATCCGGTCATGCTGGATGTGCGGTCAGACATTTACAGCCTCGGAGCAACGCTCTATCATCTGCTGTCCGGGCAGCGCCCGCAGCCGGATGCGCGGGATGTAAAACCGCTGGGGGAGGACGTGTGCAGCCCTGCGGTTTCCGCCATTATACAGAAGGCCATGGCGCCCGCGCCGGACATGCGCTATCAGTCGGCGGAGGAGATGCTGACCGCCTTCCGCTCTCTTCACAAGCGGGACGCCCGAGTCAGGCGGCATAAACGGAGGGAGATAACCGCCACTGTGCTCCTCACACTGATGTTCCTTGCAGGGGGCGCCAGCGCCTTTACCGGCTTGAAGCGCTTGGAACAGCTTCAGACGGCGCTTACACTGGCGGAATATTCCGCCGGCGCGCTGGCCTCCGGGGATGTGCGCGAGGCGGTCCGCCTGGCGCTGCAGGCATTGCCGGAGCGGGAGGGGATCTTTGAGGTTCCCGCCACGGCGCAGGCCCAGAAGGCGCTCACGGACGCGCTCGGCGTCTACGACCTCTCCGACGGCTTTAAGACATGGGGACGGATGGAGCTGCCGTCGGCACCGTTTAGCGTGGAGATCTCCCCAAAGGGGACCTGCGCGGCCGCGGTCTACTCCGGAAAGGCTGCAATCTTTGATTTGGAAAAGAAGGAACGGATCGCAGAGCTGCCGGTCCAGAACTCGGCCATGTCCGACCTGATCTTTTTGGACGAGGACCGCATCCTCTACGCCGGAGACCAGGGCGTGACCGCCTACGATCTGAGCGGAAGACAGGCCCTCTGGACGGGAGGGACGGCCACAGTTCTGGCGGTCTCCGGCGACAAAACGGTGGCGGCTGCGATCAACCGGAATGAGGACCGGGCCGTGTTTTACCGGTTATCCGACGGGGAGAAGCTTGCGGAGCGCTCCTTTGACGGGCGCCATATGGCGGTGCCGGTCAACGATATTTTTGCGGATAATAATGACAGTATTTTCTCCCTGAACGAGGATGGAAGCCTGTTAGCCATCAGCTTTTCCGACGGCGGACTGTCGCTGTGCGATCCGGCTGATCCGGAGCAGGACCTGATCGTCTATGATGAATCGGACTATACCCATTTTGAGGGCGGATTTTGCGGTAAGTATTTTGTCTTCGCGGCAGACAAAGCGGCGCAGGGGCAGTTTGGCCTGATCGACACGAAGGAGGCAGTCTATATGGGGGGAATGGATTCTGAGACCCCATTTTCTCTGACAGCCACCGAGGATGGAATTTATCTCTCCAACGGAAATCTGCTGGTGCGCTTTGACCCGCAGACGCTTGAGGAGATGGAGCTGGCTTACACGGACAGTGTGAATATTACCGGGTTTTCGGTGGATCAGGGCTATGTCCTGGCGGCCACGGATGATCAGAGCTTTTCCTTCTACGACGGCGGAGGAAACCGGATGTCGTCCGAGACCTGCGAAGAAAACTGTGATTTTGTCCGGATGGCGGGCGGGTACGCGGTGGTGGGAAACCGGAATGAGCCGTACATCCGCATCATGAAGCTGGAAAGCCACGAGGAGGCGCAGCTCCTGTCCTACGATGCGCGGTATAAGCATGAGGAGGCCAGAATCAGCCAGGACGGAAAGACGGCCATGCTCTTCGACTATCAGAACTTTTGCATCTATGACATGCAGGGAAACGTGATCGCGAGGAAAGAGCTGCCGGATCCGGAGTATATCTATGACCAGCAGTTTGAGAAGAGCGGGGAGGATTCCTGGCTGAAGGTGATCTGGTACGACGGGACCGTGCGCCGATACAGCGCCAAAAACGGCGAGCTGATGTCGGAGACGGCGGAGGAACCGCCGAATGAGAATCTGTACGAGGAATTTTTCACGGACAAATACCGGATTACGTCCCCGCTGCACGGCAGACCGGCGGCATACGACCTTGAGTCGGGGAAATTGGCGGCGGAGCTGGAGAAGGATTCGTATCTCACCTATGTGACGCAGGTGAATGACTATATAATCACGGAATATATCAGTGCGGCGGGAGAGCGCTACGGACTTCTGCTGAATGACAAACTGGAGACACTGGCCCGATTGCCTGGTTTGTGCGACACCAGGGGGGATATGGCCGTGTTTGACTATGAGTCCGGGAATTTGCGGCAGTGCCGCTTGTATTCCCTTCAGGAGCTGAAGGCCCTTGGAGAAATATACATAAAGGAGAAAGAGGAGAGGAGTGATGTGAGATGAAAAACATCAGAAAAGAGTTGGCCGTGTTGTTAACTGTACTGCTCATGCTGCCCGCACAAGCGGTGCAAGCGGCTTCGCCGCCGGTGCCGGTGACCCAGGAAACTGACGGTGGCGCGCAGGCAGAGAAGCCGAAGGTGGAGAAGACGTCGAAAAAGGAGGAGGCTTCTAAGGGAGAGGATGCTTCCAAGGGAGAGGATGCTTCCAAGGGAGAAGATGCTTCCAAGGGAGAAGATGCTTCTAAAGGAGAAGATGCTTCTAAGGGAGAAGATGCTTCTAAGGGAGAGGATGCTTCTAAGGGAGAAGATGCTTCCAAGGGAGAGGATGCTTCTAAGGGAGAGGATGCTTCCAAGGGAGAAGATGCTTCTAAGGGAGAAGATGCTTCCAAGGGAGAGGATGCTTCTAAGGGAGAAGATGCTTCTAAGGGAGAAGATGCTTCTAAGGGAGAAGATGCTTCTAAGGGAGAAGATGCTTCTAAGGGAGAGGATGCTTCTAAGGGAGAAGATGCTTCTAAGGGAGAAGATGCTTCCAAGGGAGAGGAGGCTTCCAAGGTAGAAGACGCTGCCAAGGACGAGGACCTGCTGGAGGGCAGTGATCTGCTGGAGGGCGAAAATCTGCTGGAAAATGCGCTGCTGATCGACCTTGTAGGGCTTGCCTCCCCCTCAGACGCAAAACCAGCGGATGAGGTTCGCTTTAACACTGGAAATTATGAGGTCAGCGTTGTCAGCCAGGAGGATTTCTTTGACAACGAGCTTGGGGATGCATATTTCGAGGATGACGGAAGCTACACCATCAATATTCCCGAGGAAAATCCATTCTTCCCATATGAGGTGCAGTTCACTTACAAGGGGAAGGTTTCAGAAAAATGGTTCATGACGCCGGATGACAGTCTGGAGATCGGCGATCACACCTTCTATGTCTCGGCGTATTTTGACGGAACAGTTGTGACGCAGATGAGCTTGGAGGTTGCAGGTGACGAGGTGATCGTCTATCCGGAGCGAAAGACGTTTACCGATGGGGATGGCGTGATGCCGATGTCGCTGTTGCCGCTGGAGGAAAAGGAACTCAGTTTGGATCTGACGGGTTATACACCGGTGGAGCTGACCCGAGTGTCCATCGCTTCACTGTTTGCAGGGGAAACCGAGTTCACGGCGGATGACAAAGTGATGTGGTGCTATGAAAGCAATGGTGATTATCAGATCAGCGCACCGGGCGATGTGATTGATTTAAGCCGCGATACAGTATATGGGTCATGTACATGGGAAATGATTGTAGGGGACGATGACCAGCTGGCGGCCGACAATATCCGCTATATTATAGAGCTGGAAACGACCGTAACCAAACAATGGCTTGTCCCCACATTCTACGCGCAGGACAGTGAAGGAAAAAGAACCCCAGTAGAGCTCTGGAGAGATAGCTGGTACTCTGATTCTGATTATTATTTTGACCGCGAATTAGTTACATATGTGGACGAGGAAACATTTGGAGACTCGGATCTCTATGTTGGTTTGAGCATTAATCCGGACGTTTACCCCGATCCGATGTATGATGAAATGAAAGCCTTCAAGGGACTATTCTACACGGTTGAAGATGCGGAGGCCGGAAACGAAATTACAGAACAGCTATTTGGAAGCAGTTTGGAACAGGTTGACACCGGATATCTGGTCAAAGATAACGTATATGATATCACGCTGGTGACCTATCAGAATGGGGTGGCGACCGGGTGTCTGCCATTCTCGATGTGGGTGCTCCGGGATCAGTTTATTTCTTTGTATACATATATGTATACAGATTCGGAGAATGGCAGGACTGAGGTCACGAGTGGGTACAGTACGACAAAGAAAGATGGGCTGTCCACGAAGACGATTACTCTGCGGCCGGGATATGCAGCAAATGCAAAGTATTACTTTACATTTGAGTGTAACAAAGGCGGAAAGAACCAACCGGAATTAGTGACCGCGGCATATGTAGGGGATTATTCCTCGATTGGAGCGGCGAAGGCAGCTGGCGCCAGCGATATCAAGGATACCCTATTCGCCTCAGGTATTGGAACCGGATATCTGGCAGACTACAGCAAGGGGGTCTATTTCACTATATTCGTGGGGGAAGATGGCGCGGATAATCAACAGATTTTTAGGTACTGCTTTATAACGAAAGAAGGTTCGATTAAACTTAGCGGCGATACGATGGTGGAATTTTATGGCCTCTGTGATGCTGAGGGACAGCCGGTTGACGCCTATGTAGTGGACCGTAACGAAGACTCTTACGCCGATTATAACTACCTGACGATGTTCGTGGGCAGTGATACAGATTTGACGAGGCTGGCGCCGACTTTCGCGATGCAGGAGGGGGTTAAGCTGTATGCGGAGGGCAGCAGTTCCCCGGAGGTAAGCGGAGTAAGTCTCCATGACTTTTCCGATGGGCCGGTACAGTATTCTGCTTCCGCGGAGAATAAGATCGATTCAAAAAACTATTGGCTTCATATCGTGAAGGCAGAGGAAGGCGAGGGAACGCTCTATATTAACAGTCTGTCTGATGAACATGCAGAGACAAGCGAGAATGGTGGGGTTACGTATTCTACCCGCGAGATTTTTATCGACGCTCTCCATGATTATGTTCATGACATTCTGTTGGCGAATATCGGAACAGGTGCTGTCCCGGCTCTGTCCGTAGAATTAAAATCGGATGTGGTGGAACTGGATGATTATTGGACCTTAAGTGGATCCTATGATCTGGAGGGGCTGACTACGATTGAGTCGTCGACGGGCCACGGGGAGCTGCCCAATCTGGCTAAGATCCGCCTGAAAGCAAAGGACGGGGTATGGGGGCAGGATGCGTCCGGTACTTTGACCGTTATATCTGGCGGTAAGGCCCTGATTGTGCTGACACTTACCGGTACAGTGGGTGACCCCACAATCACGACCAAGGAGATACCGGCTGCGGTTAAATACGTTCCCTATGGAACAATGATCCAGAACAGCAATAAATATCAGTGGAATAAGGTGAGTTACCAGCTCATGGGAGGAAAACTGCCCAGCGGCATGGAAATAAAGAAGAACGGTGAGATTTACGGTGTTCCCAGAGAAAGCGGTGAGTTTACATTTACCGTCCAAATGACCAACAGTGAAAGTCGTTTCGGCAGCAGTAACAGGACTTACACTCTGGTTGTGAATGAGAACACAGACTACAACGTTGAGATGTCAACGGATCCCGGATATGACGTGACGCAGCGTGTACAGAATGTCACATTGGATTCAACGGCAGATCAGACCTTTGTCTCCCAGGGCGTTTACGGCGAGTTTGTGGATATCTTCCTTGACGGTGAAAAATTGGCAGAGGGCGTTGACTATAGCTCTGAATCCGGAAGTACGCGTATCACCATACGGAGCCAGACCTTGAAGGCGTCCAATGTGACCGGCACGCATACCCTAGGTGTGGAGTTCAGAACCAGCGAGACGAATTCCCTGAAGCGCGCGGCCCAAAACTACAAGGTGATTGGAAAGTCAGGCCACAGCGACAGTGACAGCGACAACAGCAACAGCTACACTTCCACAACAAATACCACCTCGAACGATTCCAAGAAGGGGGTAGTAAATCCGCAGACAGGAATCGTCACCGGAACCGGGAAGGGATATTCCCAGTGGCAGCGCGATGAGAACGGCTGGAAGCTGATTTATGCGGATGGAACGGTGGCAAAAGGTCAGATGATGAACCGGGATGACGGAACAACGTTCGAGCAGGTTGCATGGGAGAAGGTAAACGGAGCATGGTACGCATTCGGAAGCGACGGATACTTAAAGTCCGGCTGGATCTGCGATTATCAGCTGGGCGCCTGGTACTACATGACCGAGGAGAGCGGAATGATAAGCGGCTGGTTCCATGATCCGGAGGACAATTGCACGTATTACCTCGATCCGGAGACCGGAAAGCTTGTGACCGGCTGGAAGCAGATTGACGGAAACTGGTACTACTTCTACGATGTAGTTGCCACGCCGACCTGGTACTACAATGCACAGCTTGGAACCTGGGTTTACAACATTTTGAGCAAGAACACACCGTACGGTTCCCTGTTTCGGAGTGAACGGACACCGGATGGATTTTATGTAAATGCAGACGGAGTCTGGGACGGGAAGAGAAACTAGACAGTGAGATAAGAGATGGAGCGTCGCAAAACAGATGAGAAATCATTGGTGGAGCGGCGCTCCATTTTTGCCCTGCCGCAGCGTAGCTACAACTTCATCTGGAAGCAAAGGAACCAGACCAGGTTTCTGCATGAGGTTGTAACGCTTTTTATAAGCGGCAATGGATATTCGCGCATTTATTTTTCTAAAGCCTTCTTAAGTTCTTCCATGCTTACATATCCTTTTATGTCGGGGGTGCGGGATATGCGTCTGGCTTCTTCCATTGCCGCCAGTGTGCGCTGGCTATAACGGTTTGTAGCACTGAACTTATCAGGGCAGAGGTTGCTAAAAAGGTCACGGGCAATCTTCCTGATATTCGCATCAATTCGAGTTGTAGTCATTTAATCACCTCTAAAAAGTTACTGATTCAATATATAGTCAAGAAAGACTTTTTCATTCGCGTTCAACACCTTAGCCTTCGGCCAGGCGATCACCTGCTGCCTTGTGATCAGCGGATAGGAAATCGGTATGAAGCGCAGGCAGGCGTCGTTAAAGTAACACTTATTGATGGCGATGTCGGTACTTACGGCCATGCACTTGTTGTCGTGCAGTGCATACAGCCGGTCCAGCCGGTCACCGGAGATCCAGTGGGCATGCTTCCAGCCAGAGAGCTCTTCGAGGGACTTTTCCAGCTTTTTATAAGAATAGAATACTTCACTGACTGAAAAAAACACAGGATCCTTCAACTCTCTTAAATCGATGGATGATCTGTCCGCATATTCATTGTCCTTGTGGACAACCAGGTACAGATGTTCTTCAGGCATGATGGGGATACTCTCAAATTCATTGGTGGGCAGATCGTAGAGATTGCAGAGATAGAAATCCGCGTATATCCCCACGCTGATGAGCGCTTTTTCATCCAGGATCAGGTTGGTATGGAGTTGAATTGAGGGATTTTTTAACTGGAAATCCTCAAAAATTTCTGACCAGTAGGACCGGTTTAAACAGGCAAGCTCAATGGTGGATTCCGAGCGATAGCGGTTGTAGATTTCTTGCTGCCCGTACTCAAGCTGATTTAGCGCGCTGCATACATAGTGTAAATATTGTTTTCCGTAGGAATTCAGAACGATATTGCGTCCCACCCGGTCAAACAGAGGAAAGCCTAAATCCTGTTCCAGTTTTTTTATCGTGTGACTTAACGATGGGGCTGAAATATTTAACTGCTTTGCCACTGTGGACAGGTGTTCGGTTTGCGCCAGTTCCCGGAAATATTTAAGCTGAAGTAACTCCATAATATACTCCTCTCTGCCGTAATTAGACTTGATTGTTGCATTGAAAGTTAATAACTCCTGAAATAGAAAGTAATTTTATTTGTGAAATGATTCTGTTATTATAAGGACATGGATGGTATATGTCAAGGTTTTGTGGGAGACAGACATTATCAACATGAAATGCAATGGCCGTTGCACAAAAAATTACGGAGAAGGTTTCGAAAGATAAACATTTATGGAGGTATAGCAATGAATGCTAAAAAAATTTCAATGCCGGCATTCCTGGGCGGGGCGGTTACATGGTTCGGGTATCACTGCGGTGCGGGATTTGCCTCGGGGCGTCAGGTATGGCTGTACGCGTGCCGTTATGGGAAGGCGGGAATTCTGCCGTGCATCATCGCATGGACCATCACCGCGTCATTCATCTATGTGACCACGGAGTATGCCAGGATCAGAAGGGTTAACAGCTACCGCGAGCTTTGCCCGGGAATCTACAATACCGATAACCCGGTGGTTGGGAGGGGGATACTGCTTCTCTGGGATATCATGGTGCTTCTCACAGCGATTATCGGAGGCGGCGGATGTGTTGCAGGATGCGGAACCCTTGCGAAGGATGTCCTTGGTATCCCTTACCTGTGGGGCTGCGCGGCATTTATTGTGGGAATGTTCGCACTGATCTGCTTCGGATCTGACGTTCTGAAGCGGCTCAGCAAGGTCGGAGTGGTCCTGATTCTGGTGTTTTTCGCCATTGTGACCACCGGGCTTATAAAAAACTTCCCGAGGCTCATTGAGGTAATGACGACGGATTTGGGAGCTCCGGTGGTCGAGGTGAGCATGAAGACACTGCTCATATCGGGTATCACCTATGGGGTGGCACAGTCAAGCTTCTTTCAGACCTCATGTATCATCGCAAAAGATTTTCAGACGCAGATGGATACGCGCAAATTTATCATTTGGGGCTTTATCTTCAACTGTGGAGCTATGCTGGTTTCCTACCTGTGCCTGATGTCACTGTATCCCGCCATCGGCGAATCACAGATCCCGATCATGGGTGTTGTGCAAAATTTTAGCGGGATATCCGGACTTGTGTTGACACTTGCCTATTATGTGGTTCTTGTCCTTGCGTATGTGACGACGGTGGGATCTGTGTTGGTGGGAGTGATCGCCCGCTACACACCGGTTCTCGGCAAGGCGGTAAAGAGCGAGAGGGGCTGCCGCGTCATCATCCTTTTCCTCATTCTGGGACTCAACGCGGTGCTCTCGACGCTCGGGCTGGATGGCGTTCTTTTGAAAGGAAACTCGTTCAATGCAACTCTACGGACACCTGTCTGGGTGGTACCCATTCTGATACTTGGACCACTGGCGATTGCAAAAGCTAAAAAACTTAAAAAGGAGAATTCATTATGAAAATTACAAGCGTAGATGTATTTGAACTGGCACCGTGTGTGCGGGGACAGGCAAAGCTTATCTGTGTGCGTGTGAACACAGATGAGGGAATTTCAGGATTCGGGGAAGTTGGGCTGGCATACGGCAAGGCGCACTATGCGGCAATTGGGATTGCGCGTGACTTTGCCGCCTGTATCATTGGCATGGACCCGATGGATAATGAAAAAATATGGGAGAAAATCTTCCGGACCACCTTCTGGGGGATGGGAGGCGGCGGAGTGATCAACGCCGGAATCAGCGCTATTGATATCGCGCTGTGGGATATCAAGGGCAAGGCGTTAAATATGCCTGTGTACCAACTTCTCGGGGGAGTCACCAACCACAAGATCCGCGCCTACGCAAGTCAGCTTCAGTTTGACTGGGGCCCTGTACACCACAATCTTGTGAAGCCGGAGGAGTATGCACAGGCGGTGAAAAATGCGGTGGCCGAGGGTTATACGGCGATCAAGGTAGATCCGTTGGGAGTGAATTTAGACGGCGTCTGGTCGAGAGACGGGGAAAGCCCGGATTGGAAAATGCATGGCAAGCTCTCCAACAAGGTTCTCCAGACCTGCTATGACCGGGTGGCCGCTATGCGCGAGGCGGGCGGAGAGGACTTGGACATCATCATCGAGCTCCACGCGTTTTCCGACGTCAACACTGCGATTCAGCTGGGCAGGAAGCTGGAGCCCCTGAACATCTACTATTATGAGGAGCCCACAAACCCGCTTAATGTCGACAACATGCTGGAGATCCACAAGGCTTTAAATATTCCGATTGCCAGCGGCGAGCGAATCTACACCCGCTACGGCTTCCGCGAGTTTTTCGAGAAGCATGCGCTCCAGGTAATCCAGCCGGATCTGTGCAACACTGGCGGTATCACAGAGTCCAAGAAGATCTGCGATATGGCGAACACCTACGACATCGCGGTTCAGATGCACGTGTGCGGCGGCCCGATTGCGACCGCCGCCACCCTCCAGCTGGAGGCAGTTATCCCTAACTTCCTGATCCACGAGGTTCATGAGATCGCGCTCAAGGAGGACCTGCGAGCCACCTGCACCGAGGACTATATGCCCGTGGACGGTTACTACAGTCTGCCGGATAAGCCGGGAATCGGCCAGGAACTGACAAAGGAAGCGATGGAACACGCAATGAACGTTTACACGATCCAGTAACTCGACCATGCGGGGCCAAACGGGCCCAATGCAGGAGAGTCAGTGAATTGCCTAAAAGCGGAGAAGATATCCTCAAGGTGGGAAGTTCTTCTCCGCTTTTTGTACATCGCATAGTTTGTTAGCAGGGGGCTGCGCATATCACGGCTGTCTCCTTGTAATTTTCCCCCGCCATTGCTATAATACAACTGGATCCACCGCCGCCCATTTTGGCCGCCGCAACGGCCGCCGGGCAAAATAAAAATACAACGGAAAAAAGGGCCAGCCATGAGTATGAAGAGCAACCAAAAAGACACTGCAAGAACCACCATTCTCACATCCGACATCGAGAATCACATCCCCAAAACCATTTTGATTCTGGCGTGGCCAGCTATATTGGAGCAGTTTCTCGTCTGCATGGCAACCCTGACGGACACCGCCATGGTGGGCTCCATCGGGGCTGTGGCCACGGCGTCCGTGGCCATCAACTCGTCCGCCATCTGGCTGATCGGCGGGTTTGTCACGGCCTTAAGCGCAGGCTTTTCTTTTCTGATCTCCCACGCGGTGGGGGAGAATCATCCTGAAAAAACAAGGGATCTCACCTATCAGTCCATCAGCTGCTCCGTCTGCCTGGGGCTTTGCCTCACGCTGGCGGTGCAACTGATCTGCCGCCCCCTGCCCGTCATCCTCGGCGCTGCGCCGGAGGTGATTCCCTATGCGCAGAAATATATGCAGATCGTCGGCCTCGGCCTGACAGCTCAGTCCCTGTCAGTGATCCTGTCCTCCAATTTCCGCTCCGCCGGAAACACGCGGATTCCGCTAATCACCAACCTGACGGCCAACGCCGCCAACGTTGTGGGCAACTTCCTGCTGATCTACCCAACGCGGACCCTCACGGTAGCCGGTTTTTCCTTCACCATGTGGGGCGCCGGGCTGGGCACCACCGGCGCCGCGATCTCCACCGCCGCCTCCCAGTATCTGCTGGCGTTTCTGCTGCTGTACTGCCTGACCCATTCGGACACGCCGATCCGGGTATCGCTGGGCGGAGGAGTTAGGCGGGCGGAAGCTGGGGCTGGGCGGAAAGCTGCTTCCCGCTACCGCGTCGACCGCCGCGTCTTCTCCCGCATGTTAAACATCAGCGTCCCGGTTCTCGTGGAGCGCCTGACCTTGACCAGCGGACAGCTGGCCCTGACCCGCATGATCTCGAGCCTGGGCACCGCCGCCCTGGCGGCCCACTACCTGACGAACCAGACCGAGGGGCTTCTGTACCTGCCGGCCTACGGCTTCTCGTTCACGGCCACGGCCCTGATCGGCCAGTCCCTTGGCGCAAACCGGAAGGACCTGGCGGGCAAATTCGCGTTCTACATCTGCGCCATCGGCTCCGCCGTCATCGTCGCCGCCTGCATCCCGGTGGCGCTCTTCTCCGGGGAGATCATCGGCCTTTTCAGCAGCGATCCTGAAGTGGTGGCTCTGGGCACCAAGACCCTCTTTATCGCCGCGGCCACGGAGATCTTTTTCAGCTTCTTTGTGATCACCGGCGGCATCTGCCGCGGGGCCGGGGACGTGCGATTCACCCTGCTTGCCAGCATCTTCGGCATGTGGGGGCTGCGGGTGGGCCTGGTCTACATCGCAACCCGGCCGCTGGCGCTCGGCGTGGTCGGCGTCTGGCTCGCCATCGCCGTGGACTGCGGGATCCGCACAGCGCTGTGCGTTTGGAGGCTTAAGAGCGGAAAGTGGATGGAGCAGGCGGTGTGACGGCAGGTGGGAATCGCCTGCCCCCAAAAAATCCCTGTATGCGTCATTCTTCCTAACAAACTGTTTCAATATGAAAACATTATACCGCAAAAAATGTCAAAAAACGCGGCGATGTTCCAAAAAAGAACAAAAAATGAAACGTTTTCTGTTTGAATCTCATATAAAAAAGCGCTATTCTATAGACACATAAAGGAAGGCAATCAATTGTTTTAACCTTCTGTTCGCGCTGCTGACCAGCGCCTGCGCGACATTCACCGGTTCCAGGATGGGATCGGTGTACATCTTTGCCCCCAGCGGCGGCATGTTTGCTGCGATCATGGGCATGGATAAATATAAGCAGCCGGAAATCTGGAAGTTTACGGCTCCGATGAATCTGATGCGAACGATCGCGCTCAGCGTCACGGCGGCCGTGCTCTTTCCGATGAAACGGCGACGTACAAGGGGGAGAAAAAGACATGCTTATTTCTGTATTGCTGTTCATTGTTGGGTTAGTCTGCCTGATTAAAGGCGGAGATTGGTTTGTGGACGGAGCCACGGGGATTGCCCGGAAGTTCCATCTGCCGGAGCTGCTCATCGGTGCGACCGTGGTCTCCATCGGAACAACGCTGCCGGAGGTCATGGTATCCACGACCTCCGCGCTGACCGGCCACAGCGAGATCGCCTACGGCAACGCCATCGGCTCCGTGATCTGCAACACGGCTCTGATCGCTGCCATCACGGTGACCGTGAAGCCGGGCCTCATCAACCGCGCGACGCTTCGCACGCCGGTGATGTTTTTCTTCAGCGCCGCTGTGCTCTACGCCGGTGTGGCCTATTTCTCCGGTTATTTCAGCCGGGGAATCGGTATTGTGCTGCTCTGTATTTTTGTGATTTACATGATCACGACAGTGGCGCAGATGAAGAATCACCCGTCGGAGGATGGCGGTGAGGAGGAGAACGAGAAATCCTTCGGGATGAACATTTTCCTGTTGGTAATCGGCGCGGCCTTGATCGCCGTGGGCGCCAACCTGCTCGTGGAGAACGGAACCCTGATCGCCCAGGCGCTAGGCGTGCCGGAGTCCGTGATCGCTCTGACTTTTGTAGCCCTCGGAACTTCCTTACCGGAGCTGGTGACCGCCATCACGTCCTTGGCAAAGGGCCATGGCGCCCTGTCGCTTGGCAACGTGATCGGAGCCAACTTATTCAACCTGGTGCTGGTCAGCGGCGTCTCCGTGTCGCTCGCCCCGTTTAGCGTCCCCCAGAGCGCGGTTCTCTTCGGACATAACGCGTCCCTGGTGTTAGACATCCCGGTCATGTTCGCCGTGATGCTGCTCCTCACCGTGCCGCCGTTAATCCGCGGCAAGCTCTCCAGAATCCAGGGAATTCTTCTGCTGGCAATCTATATAGCTTTCTGTGGAATTCAGTTTTCACTGTGATGAAAAATGGAAATGCGGGCGGGGGATTGATCTGAGCTGTTTGGGCCAAACTTAAAGGCAGACATGGAAAAAACAGGATATGAGCCGCGGTGAAACGACCGCTGCCTGTATCCTGTTTTTTGCGCGCGGAAGCCATTGCCGTTTCCCTGCCCCTTTGCTATACTTTATTCAGCAACATCACAATCCCGCATTTTAAGGAGGCGCAAAATGGAGTTCAGGCATGAGACGGTGATCCCCAACGATGATCTGCCCTTTCGCATGTTCCTGTTTGAGGGGAGGGACGGCAACTACCGGGTGAGCAAGCACTGGCACCGGTCGGTGGAGCTGTTCCTGGTGTTGGAGGGGGCGATGGACTTTTACATCAACTCCCGGCAGTACAAGCTGGGGCCCAATGATTTTGTGATCGTGAACACCAACGAGATCCACTCCATCGAGTGCCCGGACCCCAACACGACCCTTGTGCTGCAAATTCCCGTGGACGCCTTTGAGGGCTGCATGGGCGAAACGTCCGGCCTCGCCTTCGCGGACCGGGATGAGGCGCAAAAGAGGCGGCTGGTGGACCTGGTGAGGGGGATGTTTGAGACCTACGAGGAGCATGCCTTCGGCTACCGCCTGAAGGTGAAGGGGCAGTTCATGGAGCTCCTCTACCTCCTGGTCACGGAATTTCGGGTGGAGCAGAACGACAAGGAGCAGGTGCGCCAGAAGCGCCACTTGGACAAGCTGTCCCAGGTGACCCAGTACATGAAGGAAAACTACAACCGGGAGCTGAGCCTTGAGGCGGTGGCGGCGCGGTTCGGGTTCACCGCCACCTATCTCTCCCACATGTTCCGGGAGTACGCCCAGGTGGGCTACCGGACCTACCTGATGGACCTGCGGGTGAAGTACGCGGCCAGGGAGCTGTTGAACACGGACCACTACATCGGCGACATCGCGCTGGCCCACGGCTTCACGGACGCCAGGGCCTTTGCGAAGGCCTTCAAGAAGCGCTACGGCTGCCTCCCCAGCCGGTACCGCAGGCAGATGGGGGAGAAGGAAACGAAAAAATCGCAAGAAAGTGCTGTTAGTTCATAAAATAACAGCACGTTTTTTTTGCCCGTTTATATTATAATGGAGGTCAGAGAACACATAGAGCTTGCTCGTCAGAAAAAGTCAAAAATGCATCTGGAGGAGTATTGGAT
>USJW01000059.1 GCA_900555045.1 uncultured Clostridium sp.
ATGCCGATGTGGCTCAATTGGCAGAGCAGCTGATTTGTAATCAGCAGGTTATCGGTTCGAGTCCGATCATCGGCTTTACTGTGACAACAGTAAATTTTATAAGAGATAATATAGTTCGGACCTTTAGCTCAGTTGGTTAGAGCAACCGGCTCATAACCGGTCGGTCCTGGGTTCGAGTCCCCGAAGGTCCACTCTTCCTAACTAAAGCAGAATGAGAACTATATTATCTAAATAATGGCCCGGTGGCTCAGCTGGTTAGAGCGCCGCCCTGTCACGGCGGAGGTCGACGGTTCGAACCCGTTCCGGGTCGTTTGCATTTTATAATGCGATACAACATATGCAATTTGGGGTCTTAGCTCAGCTGGGAGAGCATCTGCCTTACAAGCAGAGGGTCACAGGTTCGAGCCCTGTAGGCCCCATTTGTATTTTATGCGGGTATGGTGGAATAGGCAGACACAAGGGACTTAAAATCCCTCGGTAGCGATACCGTGCCGGTTCAAGTCCGGCTACCCGCATTTGATTGCAGAGAAATTAAATATGTTTTTTCAAGCGGAGAACTATGGTATAATGAGAGGACCATGGTTTTTTTGTTGTGTAAAGAAAAACTTCTGCGGGGCCGCAGGATGGGCGAAAAATGTCTGGGAGGAGCGAAGGATGGAGACGAGAGAGAAAACGGAGATGACGAGGGAAGAGCTGGCTCTGGAGATCGTGGGGAGGCTCAAGAAGGAGTATCCGGACGTGGGGTGCACACTGGACTATGATCAGGCATGGAAGCTGTTAGTGAGCGTGCGTTTGGCGGCACAGTGCACGGATGCGCGGGTCAATGTGGTGGTGCAGGACCTGTATGCAAAGTATCCGGACGTGAACGCGCTGGCGGACGCAGATGTGGAGGAGATCGAGCGGATCGTGAAGCCGTGCGGCTTGGGGCACAGCAAGGCCAGGGATATAAGCGGCTGCATGAAAATTTTGCGGGATCAGTATGAGGGCAAGGTGCCGGACGATTTTGGCGCGCTCTTAAAGCTGCCGGGGGTGGGCAGAAAGAGCGCCAATCTGATTATGGGGGATGTGTTCGGAAAGCCGGCCATCGTGACGGACACCCACTGCATCCGCCTCGTGAACCGCATGGGGCTGGTGGATGGAATCAAGGAGCCGAAGAAGGTGGAGATGGCGCTGTGGAAGCTGATTCCGGATGAGGAGAGCAATGATTTCTGCCACCGCCTGGTGTTCCATGGCCGGGATGTGTGCACGGCGAGGACGAAGCCGCACTGTGAGCGGTGCTGCGTGCGGGATGTATGCGCCAGGAATGGGGTGGACGGGGAGGCCTGATTTAGGACGCCAGGACGCAAGGCTTCCGGGAGGGTTTCTTGACCAGGAACAGGCGGTTTAAACCCTCCTGCCACGGGTACATGAATTCCATGTAGCGCTCGACGGCGCCGTAGGCTTCGAAGATCTTTTTCCAGTGGTTTGTGGTCTCCTGGTGAAGGCGGAGAACTCCGTCCTCCTGGTACAGGTGGCCGCTATCCTTCTGGTAGTTGAGGTCACGCAGCTCTTTGGCGGAATAGTAGGGGTTCAATTTGATGAACCAGTATCCGCCGGGGGAGAGAACGCGATCCAGACGCTGCAGGACGGCCTCGTCCACGGGCTCAGGAACCACGTCCAGGAGGTTTGACAGGATGATGCCGTCGAATTCGCCCTCCTCAAAGTCGGCCAGCATGCGGCTGTCACCGGTGAAAAAGTGAAGTCTGCGGTAATGGCTGAGCGCCGCTGTCTTTTTGGCAAAGTCGATCCCCTGCTCCGCCTGGTCGATCCCAACACCCTTATTTCCCGGGAAGTTTTGGGTGTACTGGAACAGGATGTCCCCGGTTCCGCAGCCGAAGTCCAGGACACGGCTGGTTTTTGTGCCGAAGTCCTTTAAGCAGGCGTCAAATCCGGGTTCCACCGTCAGTGTAACATTTCTCAAATCCAATGCGCTGCATTCGGAATACAGCGTGTTCCATAAACGTCTTTCTCTGTCGTATGCTTCTGTCATATTTCCACCTGAATTCTGTCACTTGGATGTCCCATTATATAGGAAAGGGGAGGTCAGACTGGCTGGCCTCCCCTTTCGCGATGCTTGTCATGGCTACGTTATAGCGCGTTTGACCGGCACTGTCAATGGGCGTGCGCTGATCTTAAAAAAATTATTAAACAAGTGCATTTTCCTCTTGACAAATACAATAATAGTAATTATTATTAATATTAGAAAAGAATTCCAGTTACACAATACAAAGTCAAATGATAAAAGGAGAGACGGTATGAGCAAGCATTTATCCCCCGAGGTCAGAGTCCCCATTGAGAAGGACAATGTATCAATTTTTCGTGATGAAGACAAATGTATCAAGTGCGGACAGTGCCGGGACATGTGCCGGGATTACATTGGAGTGCTGGGACATTACAGCCTGAAAGCGACCAATGACACGGCGGTCTGCATCAATTGCGGGCAGTGCGCCAATGTCTGCCCGGTGGGCAGTATCTCGGAGGTGAAGGAGTACCGGCAGGTGGCGGAGGCCGTGAAGGATCCGGGCAAGATCGTGATTATGTCAACTTCGCCGTCTGTGCGGGCTGCGCTGGGCGAGGAATTCGACATGGGAAGCGCCTTTGTTCAGGGAAAGATGGTTTCGCTGCTGCGCGCCCTGGGGGCGGATTACGTGCTGGACACCAATTTTGCCGCGGACTTGACGATCCTGGAGGAGGCCAGCGAGCTGATCGAGCGGATCACCGAGGGAAAGAAGCCGCTTCCACAGTTCACCAGCTGTTGCCCGGCGTGGGTAAAGTTTGCTGAGATCTACTATCCGGATATGTTGGACAATATCTCCTCGGCCAAGAGCCCCATCGGGATGCAGGGGCCCACGATCAAGACCTATTTTGCGAAGAAGATGGGGATCGATCCGGAGCGGATTGTGAATGTGGCGGTGACTCCGTGTACGGCCAAGAAGTATGAGATCCGCCGGGAGGAGATGAACGCGGCGGGACGGTACCTGGGAATCGAGGGTATGCGGGACATGGACTATGTGATCACCACCCGGGAGCTGGCGCAGTGGGCCAGGGAGGAGGAGGTTGACTTCGCCGCCCTGGAGGACGGGACCTACGACCGGCTGATGGGCGAGGGCTCCGGCGCGGGCGTGATTTTTGGAAATACCGGCGGCGTGATGGAGGCGGCGCTGCGCACGGCCTACGAGTACATTACCGGGGAGAAGGCGCCGCAGGTGCTGTATGAATTGGAGCCGGTACGCGGGCTGGAGGCGGTGAAGGAGGCCAGCTTAAAGGTGGGCGATCTCACGGTGAATGTGGCGGTGATTTTCGGAACAGCCAACGTGAGAACCTTTATGGAACGGCTCAAAAACGCGGACAAGCAGTACCACTTTGTGGAAGTGATGACCTGCCCGGGCGGCTGCATCGGCGGAGGCGGACAGCCCAAGGACCGGGAGTTTGAGGGGGATGCGCTGCGGGCCAGACGAATCGCCAGCCTTTACGGCAGAGACCGGGCCATGGCCGTGCGCACCAGCCATGAGAACGAGGAGATCAAGGCGCTTTACCGTGAGTTTTACGGGAAGCCGTTAAGCCCCCTTGCGGAGCAGATGCTGCACACGGGGTATGAGGACAAGAGCAGTTTGCTGGGCGATCGGACATTGGAGCAGGATGTAAGCGAAGGCGAAGGAGTGGACGCCGGGAACGCGGCGGAGACCAGTGGAACGGCCGGGACCGGGGCAAAGCGCCGCTTCGTGTGCCAGATCTGCGGCTATGTGCACGAGGGCGACAGCGCGCCGGCAGAGTGCCCGGTGTGCAAGGCTGGGCCGGAGAAGTTTGAGGAGCAGAAGGGCGCGCTTGGCTGGGCGGCGGAGCACGTGGTGGGAATCGCTGCGGGCGCGCCGGAGGACATTCTGGCGGACCTGCGGGCCAACTTCGAGGGAGAGTGCTCGGAGGTGGGCATGTACCTGGCGATGAGCCGTGTGGCCTTCCGGGAAGGGTATCCGGAGATCGGGCTGTACTGGGAGCAGGCGGCCCACGAGGAGGCGGAGCACGCGGCCAAGTTCGCGGAGCTGTTGGGCGAGGTGGTGTCCGGCTCCACCGAGGAAAACCTGACGGTGCGCGTGGCGGCGGAGTGCGGAGCGACCGCGGGCAAGGCGGACTTGGCGGCCAGAGCGAAGGCCGCAGGTCTGGACGCGATTCACGATACCGTGCATGAGATGGCGAAGGACGAGGCCAGGCACGGAAAGGCGTTTGACGGGTTGCTGAAGCGGTATTTTTAAGGGAAAAATTGTGATGTGAGGAAGACGGCTGTGCTGTGAGGGCACAGCCGCTTTTTTGAATGGAGGGGGAGAATGGAGCTGATGGAGCGGTCAGGCGGAGATTGCTAATGGCGCGGCTGAGGGGCGGAGTGCTGGGGGAATGGAGAATGGGGACCGGCAATTTGTAAAGACAAGTTATGGAAAATGTAGTATGATAGAACAATGAATACTGTTTCGGAAAAAAGGGGCAGTGAAGGGATCCCGGGACGGGGGATGGCAGAATAAATTACCGGAGGCTGCGATATGCTGTTCAATTCTTTCGCTTTTGCGATCTTTTTGCCCATCGTGTTTGGGCTGTACTGGCTGCTTCCCCATCGATTCCGGTGGGGGCTTTTGCTGGCGGCCAGCTATTATTTTTACATGAGCTGGAATGTCCGCTATGTGGGGCTCATTCTGTTTACCACGGTGGTGTCCTACTTGAGCGCCATCATGCTGGAGCGAACAAAATCCGCGCGGGGCAAGCGGGGAATATTGGCGGGCGCGCTGCTGGCCTGTCTTGGCGTTCTGTTTGTGTTCAAGTATTTCAATTTTGTCAGCCGGTCCGTGAGCGATTTTTGCAGGATGATTTCCATCCCCATGCACCCGGTCACCTTGAAGCTCATGCTGCCGGTGGGGATCTCCTTTTACACCTTTCAGACGCTCAGCTATGTGATCGACGTGTACCGGGGGGATGTGCGCGCGGAGCGAAATTTCGGAATTTACGCCACCTTTGTGTCCTTTTTCCCGCAGCTGGTGGCCGGGCCCATCGAGCGCAGCGGCAACCTGCTGCACCAGGTCCGTGAGGAGCATGTGTTTGACTACAGCCAGGCCGTGTACGGGATGAAGCTGCTCACATGGGGATTCTTTAAGAAGCTGGTGGTGGCGGACAACCTGGCTGTCTACGTGGACCGGATTTATAACAATTTGCACTTTTACCATGGGCTGTCTTTAATCATGGCGACGGTGTTTTTTGCGTTTCAGATTTACTGCGATTTTTCCGGGTACTCGGATATCGCGCGGGGCACCGCGAAGCTCTTTGGCGTGGAGCTGATGGTCAATTTTAAGAGTCCGTATTTCTCCACCTCCATAAAGGAGTTCTGGAGCCGCTGGCACATTTCGCTGTCCACATGGTTCAGGGATTACGTGTACATTCCGCTGGGCGGAAACCGGGTGAAACGGTCCAGACATTATTTCAACCTGGTGGCCACGTTCCTTGTCAGCGGCCTGTGGCATGGAGCGGAATGGACCTTTGTGATCTGGGGCGGACTCCACGGGCTGTTGCAGGTCCTGGAGCAGGCGCTCCATCTGACGGGGCGCAAGGCGGACGGCGATGAGAGGCATGGGGTGAAGTGGTGGATCCGCGTGGGGATCGTGTTTATCGCTGTGTGCCTCGCATGGGTGTTTTTCCGGGCAGACACGCTTGGGGATGCAGTGTATCTCTTGACGCACATGTTTGACGGGATCGGGGACCCCTATATCTATATGCTGCAGGCGTACGTGGACATGGATTTCTGCTTGGGCGAGGCAGCGTTTCTGGGACTCTACCTGGTGATTCTGATGGCGCACGACTACGCGTCGCTTCGGACGGATGTGCTCATGTGGGTGGGCGGCCGGAGAAAAGCGGTTCGCTATGCGTTCTATTTTGGGCTGGTGACGTTCATCATCTTTAACCGTTCCATTGTAGAGTCGGCGTTTATTTACTTCCAGTTCTGATCCGGAGGATGCGAAAGATGAAACGATTTCTGATCAAATTGATTCCGTTTTTTCTGTGGATATTTTTGCTGATGGTGGTGGTGCCGGTGACCATTGATCCGTACAATGTGTTTCATGTGGAGAATATCCGGGACAACGGCGTTGAGCCCAACAAAAATTTCCTGAAAACCGAGTATGTGATCCGGCATCCGGAGAAATTCGACGCGTTTTTGTTCGGTTCCTCCCGCGTGTCCTCCATCCATACGGACAAGATTGAGGGCTACCGCTGCTACAACATGACGTACTCGGAGGGCGTTCCGAAGGAGCACCTGGACGATCTGCGGGCCATGCTGGAGGGTGGGGTTAGGCCGCGGATGGTGATGGTGGGGGTGGACTGTATCTCCTATATGATCGACCCCGAGGAGCACAAGAACAGCCCGCTGCGCTGCCCCTACCCGATGAGCCGGAGGGAGCGGGCAGAATTTTATCTGGAGTACCTGGAGCCCATCACGGCGGTGAAATCCCTGTGGACCACGTATTTTGAGCCGCGGGCGGTGACGTACGACCGGACGATCTATGAGACGGGATGGACGCTGGACTACGGCGTGGAGTCCCACATGGACTGGAGCGAGGCCAAGGCGGACTGGACGGTGCTGTACGCCGACCGGACGCCGCAGGCGCTGGAGGAGATCCGGCAGCTTAAGGAGCTGTGCGATGACAACGGGATCCGGCTGATTGTTTTCACGAACCCCATGCACCAGCTCACTTACCAAAAGGCGATGGAGAACGGATACCGGGAGTTTTTGTCCGGGCTGGCGCAGGTGACGGACTACTATAATTTCAGCGGGATCAACGGTGTGACCACGGACAATGGGTATTACTTGGAGACCAGCCATTATAAGCCGGAGGTGGGGGACATGATTCTGGAGGCGATCTTTGAGGGGAAGGTGGATGAGGAGTTAGAGGAGCAGGGATTCGGGTATTATGTGACGAAGGAGAACTGCGAGGATTTTTTGCGGATGTATGTGGATGGGGAGTGAGCCTTGGCGCGGCAGAGCGGGGAAGTGGCGCGGGGCGCTTGGCGCATGAAACCAGGCGGAATAATTGAGGAAAATGGGACATATGGTTAGACAGCGGAGAGCTGTCCCGGGAGGCGAAATGGGGCCCGGGGCGGCTTTTGGGTTTTGGGGACGCAGGAATATTCACAATACTGTAATAAAAACTTTATTGTTATCAGGTAAAAAATGGGGTATTATGTAAACGCTACTAGTTTTCAGAGGCGGAGGTAATAAAATGAAAAAAATATTTGGTGCGGCAGCCGGTGTACTTTTGGCGGCGGCGATGTGCAGTGCCGGTGCGGTGACTGCGTGGGCGGACACGGCAGCGCAGGTGACTGCGGTTTCGGAGACAGCGGCGGACGCCGCAGGGGAGACGGAGGCCCCGGAGAAGCCGGTTATTCAGGTGAGTGCGAGGATCAATTCCTGCGCGGTCACTTCCGATAAACAGAACATTCACATTCAGGGCAGCAGCAGCGGGGATCCCACAGGAACGGACGGAAAACTGTACTTTTTTGAGCTGCATCCCTATGAGGACGGGATCGGGGAGCGGCGCGACTATGTGTGGTCGTCCCCGGCGGGGCAGGACTTCAGCTTTGATTTGCCCTCCAACTGGAGCCATGATCCGGACCGGATGTACAACGCTTTTATCGCGGCGGTGTACGACGGGGAAACGTTCGTGGAGGTCAGCGATCTGCACTATGTGACGAACCCGGAGCTGGTGGCCCCCAACCAGACGCCGTTCAATACGCCGTTGACCAAGAAGGGCCTGCGGATCCAGATTGATATGCTGGATGACGCCATGGACTTGGGCGTGAAGCATGCGGGCACGGATATCATGTTCCAGCAGATTCTGGGAAGCGGAATCGAGTACGAGTACGACGGCAAGGTCTACCACTTCAGCGCCCCCGTGATGGCGGAGTATGACCGGACCATCAGCGCGCTGTCGGGCAAGGGGATCAGCGTGACGGCGGTGATTTTAAACGGCTGGAGCGACACGACGCCGGAGTTAATGTATCCGGGCGTGAAGAAGACCAAGGATGCCAACCACTATATGTTCAATGTGGTGACGCCCAAGGGGTACGAGGAGACCCGGGCCATCGCCGCGTTCCTGGCGGACCGGTATGACGGCTCGAACCCCAATTACGGCAAGGTTTCCAACTGGGTGATCGGCAATGAGGTGAACAACCAGAAGAACTGGAATTATATGGGACCGACGGATCTGACCAACTACGTGCGCACCTATTTGAAGGCGTTTCGGGTGTTCTACACGGCGATCAAGACCACCAGCGCCAACGACCGGGTGTACATGTCGCTGGACTTCCACTGGAACAATGAGGCCGATGGGAAGTTAAAGTACGGCGGGAAGAGCGTCGTGGACGCGTTCAACTCCATCGCCAACGTGGAGGGGCAGTTTGACTGGGGATTGGCCTACCACCCGTACCCGTACCCCATGACGGAGCCGGAGTTCTGGGACGACGACCAGACGGGGCTGGTGACCAATGATTTCGACTCACCGATCATCAACTTCAAAAACCTGAACACGCTCACCGACTATTTCGCGCAGGAGACGCTGCGGACGCCCTCCGGCCATGTGCGCCATATCATTCTGACGGAGCAGGGCTTCTCTGCCAAGAGCCAGACGCGGGGCGACGTGCCTTACATACAGGCAGCGGCGTTTGCCTACTCCTATTACCTGGTGGACAGCAACCCCTACATCGACGCGTACCTGCTCAGCCGTCAGGTGGACGGTCCGTCGGAGGTGGCTCTGGGAACACCCCTGGGGCTGTGGGAGTGCGATGTGAACCAGCCCAACCGGATTGTGGCCACAAAGCGCAGGAAGATCTGGGAGGTGTTCAAGAACATCGACAAGAAAAAGACGACGCTGGAGTCCACGGAGTTTGCGAAGTCCATTATCGGGATCAACAAGTGGTCCGATGTGGTGCCGAACTTTAAGTGGAGAGCGATGGAAAAGTAGAGACGAGGACAAACGGCAGGCTGGCCGCCGCCCATTTTGGGCGCGCGGGCCAGCCTGTTTGAGTGAGCGCAGTGGGGCGCGGGCGATTATGGAGTGTAATGGGCCGCTGGCGCAGCCTGCGGGCGATTGCTGAGTGTAATGGGCCGCTGGCGCAGCCTGCGGGCGATTGCTGAGTGTAATGGGCCGCCGGCGCGGCCTGCGAGCGATTACCTGGAAGGCTTAGGAGAACAGCTTGTCCAACAGCACGTCGCGGCTGTTGATGAACATTTCCATGACCTGGTAGACTTCAGTCTCCTCGTAGGCCACCGGGTGGATGGTGCCGCCGTCGAAGGAGAGGATCTGGGCTCCGGGCAGGCCGAGGAGGATTGGGGAGTGGGTGGCGATGATGAACTGGGAGCGCTCGGCGGCCAGCCGTCCGATCATAAGCAGGGCGGTGAGCTGGCGCTGGGGGGACAGGGCGGCCTCCGGCTCGTCCAGGATAAAGAGGCTGTGGCCGTGGAAACGGTTCTGCATCAGCGCCAGGAAGCTCTCGCCGTGGGACTGGCAGTGGAGGGAGCGGCCGCCGTAGTAGTCCAGGTAGTTGACCCGCCCCACGCTCTCGGCCGCGTAGTCGTCCACCTGACTGGCCACGTTGTAGAAGCTCTCAGCCCGCAGGAAAAAGCCGTCCTGCGGCTTTTTTACGCCCTTTTTCAGGCGGATGGCGGCGCTGTAGTCCGAGTGGGTGTCACGGGTGGAGAACATGAAGTTTTTGGTTCCGCCCTCCGGGTTGAAGCCGTAGGCCACCGCGATGCCCTCTAAGAGTGTGGACTTGCCGGAGCCGTTCTCACCGGTGAAGAAGGTGACGCTGCTGTTAAATTCCAGGGCTTCGAGGGCGTTTAAGGCCGGTATCCCGGCGGTGTAGGAGTTCCTGGGGATCCGGTCCGGGAGGATTTCCAGGCCGGAGATATAGTTGCTTGACATGAGGGAATCCAAGGCGCGTACCTCCTGTGGCTGTGAATTATTAAGCATAGTATAACGCGCGGCAGAGGGAAGGGCAAGAGGGGATGGCGGCAAGAGAGGACAGCGGCAAGAGGGAGACGGGGCGGGCCGGGCGGAGGCCTCTGACTGGGCGGCGCAGCTTCTGGCTTGTTTTTGGGGGCTGAATCATGTATGATAAGGGGAGGAACGATCTGGGGACAAGAATGAGGGCTATATGAAGAGACAGGACGATAAGATTGCACGGCTGGTGGACATTGCCAGACAGTACTATGAGGAAGACAAAACACAGAGCGAGATTGCGGCGCGCTATAAAATTTCCAGGCCGATGGTCAGCAAGCTTTTAAAGGAGGCCAAGGAGCTGGGGATCGTGACGGTGCGCATCCAGAATCCCTCGGAGCCGGGGGATCAGGAGGCGTTTTTGGAGCGGATTCACCGGGCCTTTGGGGTGTATGGGGGCATGGTGGTGAAGGACGGGCCAAACGACAGTGCCACCAACGGTGCGGTGGCCCGGGCAGCGATCCAGTATCTGGAATCTCTGGGGGAGAACAGCCTGGGGATCGGCTGGGGCCATATCATCGGGGATCTGGTGGGAACCGTGGAGCGGGAGAGCCGGCCGCTCAAGCTGGGAAGCCAGGTGTGCCCGTTAATCGGAAACGGCGGCGTGGGGCTGAAAAATTATCACTCCAACGAGCTGGTGCGTGTGATCGCGGAGCACAGCCAGGCGGAACCGGCATTTCTGTACTCGCCGGCCTGTGTCTCCTCGGAGCAGGAGCTGTGCCTGCTGCAGGAGCTGGACAATTACCACACGGTGTTTGAGGCGTGGGAGCATCTGGACGTAGCACTGGTGAATATTGGAAATTTCCCGTCTGTGCCGGATTTTGCCACGGAGGCGCGGTTTGGCGACCTGCTGGTCAGGCAGAGGGCGGTGGGGCGCATCCTCAACTATTTTGTGGACGTGGAGGGGCGGGTGATCCATTCGGATACGGATTTCTCCGTACAGATCCCGCTGGAACTTCTGGGGCGTGTCCGCCATGTGGTGGGAGTCTGCTCCGCCAACACCAAGGGGAAGGCGTTAAAGGGGGCCCTGCGGACCGGTTATATTAACCATGTGATCGCGCCGGAGCATGTGGTGCAGGCGGCGCTGGAACTGTGAGGGGGCGAGCGGGCTAGGAGAGACGATGCAGGAGCCGTGAGGGGGCCGAGCGGGTTGAACGACACGGCGCTGGATCCATGAGGAGACAAATGTCCTGGGAATGTTCAGAGGAATCAATAATTCAAAAAAAGTTACATATGTAACCAAAAACGCGTGCAGCATGGAATCGGGCTGCACGCGTTTTTTGTGCATTACAGTAAAAAAATAAAGAAAAATCCTCGCTCTAATTGACAAAGTTGTGAACAAATGATACTCTTAAACCATGGCAAAATGCAAATGCTGCATGGAAGGAGGTTACATATGTTACTTTCGAAGCCGGAAATCGAAAAAATGTTCCGCAAGGTGGCGGAGGTCTGGCATGAAAACAAGGACTATCTGAGCGAGATCGATTCCCGTTTCGGCGACGGGGACCACGGGGTGACGATCGGGAAGATCGCGAGCCTGATTGAGAAGAAGCTGGATTCCTGGGAGGACGAGGATATTGAGGGATTCCTGGAGGATCTGGGGGACAGTGCGATGGAGATCGGCGGAGGCAGCGCCGGGCCCCTGTACGGGACTCTGATTGGCGGCCTTTCGGGCCCGCTCTCGGGCGAGGATTCCATCGGCGCTGCGACGCTTAAGGAGATGTTTACGGAGTGCCTGTCCGCCATGGAGGACATCACCACCGCGAAGGTTGGCGACAAGACTATGATGGATGCCCTGATCCCGGCGGTTTTGGCCGCACAGAAGGCGGACGACGACTGCATGGCGATCCTTGAGGCGGCCAAGGCGGCGGCTCTCACAGGGGCCAGGGAGAGTGAGCAGTACGTATCGAAATTCGGGCGCGCCCGCAGCTACAAGGAGCAGACCATCGGCACGCCGGACGCGGGGGCGGTCAGCACCTCGCTGTTCTTTACGGGGCTTTGCGACGGGCTTAAATAGCCCGCAGTGACACGGAACCAGACAACGAGCCGCAGTAGGGGGAAAACGGGCGTGACGGCAGAGGGCGGCCCCTTTGCCCTTGAACGGCTCTTCTAACACAATATTCAGGAGAGGGAAAACACTATGAAAATGAAGAAATTTATCAATGATCCGGAAAATTTGACACCTGAGCTGCTGGAGGGATTTGCGGAGGCGCACAAGGATCTGGTAAAGCTGGGCGACGAGCGCATGGTGATCAACCGGAAGCTGGACGAGGCGGACCGCGTGACCATCGTGACCCAGGGCGGATCGGGCCATGAGCCTGCAATCAGCGGGTTCGTGGGCGAGGGCATGGTGGATATCTCCGTGGTCGGCGACGTGTTCGCGGCTCCGGGACCCAAGGCCTGTGTGGACGCCATCAAGCTGGCGGACAAGGGCAAGGGCGTTCTCTACATCGTGCTGAACCATGCGGGCGACATGCTGACTGGAAACATGACCATGAAGAAGTGCGCCAAGGAAGGCTTAAATGTGATCAAGGTTGTGACCCAGGAGGATATCGCCAACGCGCCGCGCTCCAACGCGGACGACCGCAGAGGCTTAGTGGGCTGCATCCCCACCTACAAGATCGCAGGAGCGGCTGCGGCGGAGGGCAAGAGCCTGGAGGAGGTGGCTGCCATCGCACAGCGCTTTGCGGACAATATGGCGACCCTGGCGGTGGCTGTGAACGGGGCGACCCACCCGGCTACCGGAAGCCTGTTGGCGGACCTGGGCGAGGACGAGATGGAGATCGGCATGGGCCAGCACGGCGAGGGCGGCGGCGGACGTCAGCCCATGAAGTCCGCGGACGAGACGGCGAAGATTATGCTGGACGGTCTGCTGGCGGATCTGGACATCAAGGAAGGCGAGAAGATCATGCTGATCTTAAACGGCACGGGCGCCACCACCCTGATGGAGCTGTTCATCATCTACCGCAAGTGCGTGTCCTATTTGAAGGAGAAAAATATTGAGATCGTGGCCAACTATGTGGGCGAGCTGCTGACTGTTCAGGAGCAGGCGGGCTTCCAGATGTTTATGGCAAGAATGGACGACGAGCTTTTGCACTACTGGAACGCGCCGTGCAACACGCCTTACATGAAAAAGTAATTTTACGTGAAAAAGGAATCCGGGAGGGATTAAACTATGGCGGCAGAGTATATGCATATCGGTATTCCGGTGCTGAACCGGAAAGAGGGAATGACCTACAACGAGGCGATGAAGTTCTGGGTGAGCAATGTGGACGACTACGACTTCAAGATCGAGTATCTGAAGTTTGAGGAGGGCACCCCCTTCCCGGAGATTCTGTCCAAGCAGCCCCATGTGGCCTACAAGGTGGACGATCTGGACGCCTACGCGGCGAAGGCGGCGCAGGTGATCTTCGGACCCATGGAGCTGGGGCCCGGCGTGCGCCTGGCGTTTGTGATCTGGGACGACGCGATCATTGAGCTGTACGAAGAAAAGTAAGGAGATGGACCGATGCTGGTAAATATGAATGAAGTCCTGAAATACGCGGAGGAGAAGGGCTGTTGCATCGGCGCCTTCGACACGCCGAACCTGGAGATCCTGATGGCGGTGATCCGGGCCGCAGAGAAACGTAATGAGCCTGTGATCATCCAGCACGCCCAGCTGCACGAGAAGGAGATGCCCATCCGCATAATCGGACCGATCATGGTGCGCATGGCGGAGGACGCGCAGGTGCCGGTATGCGCCATGCTGGACCACGGCGAGGACATGGACTATGTGAGGCTGGCTCTGGACCTGGGATTCTCGGCGGTGATGATCGACGGGTCCTCAAAGCCCTACGAGGAGAACGTGCGGCTGACCCGCGAGGCGGTGGCTCTTGCAAAGGAGTACGGGGCCAACGTGGAGGCGGAGATCGGGATCGTCACCGGGCACGAGGGGAAGGAATTCCACATCGACGAGCCCGGGGACGCCTACACGGACCCGGAGCTGGCGGCCCGCTTTGTGAAGGACACGGGGATCGACGCCCTGGCGGCCTCGGTGGGCACGGTGCACGGTTTCTACGCCATCCAGCCGAAGCTGGATTTTGACCGGATCGTGGAGATCAAGGAGAAGACCGGCGTGCCGTTAGTGATGCACGGCGGCTCCGGGATCAGCGCAGCGGACACCCAGAGGGCCATCCGCTGCGGAATCCGCAAGATCAACTACTTCTCCTACATGTCCAACGCGGGCGTGCGGGCGGTGAAGGAGCTGCTGGCGGAAAAGGATGTGAAATACTTCCATGATCTGGCAAACGCTGCGGTGGACGGAATGGAAAAGGATGTGCTTGGCGCGATGAAGATGTTTGCGCTGGAATAGTGTGAGGTGAGAGAAAAATCCCTGAACCGGGCCGGAACTTGGCGCGGAACAGGGATTTTCGTTTGCAGCGATCTCCTTGCATTTCTCCCTCGCCCCATATATAATATCCATAGCCGGGACACGGCGAGAGCATACTGAGGAGAAATTTGAGGCTATGGGGGAGAGACAGGAGAAGGCGGCCATGGAGTTGGCCATGGAGGCGGGGCACGTTCTGTTAGAGAGCGGGGCGGAGATTTTCCGGGTGGAGGAGACGATGGACCGGATCTGCCGCCATTACGGTGTGAATTCGGGGAACGCGTTTGTGCTGAGCAACGGGATTTTCGCCACCACGGGCAGTGAGCGGGAGCGCTACTACGCCAAGGTGCAGCACATCCCGGTGAGCGGGACCCACCTGGACCGGGTGGCGGCGGTGAACCAGCTGTCCCGGGAGATCGAGGAGGGGCGCTACAGCCTGGAGGAGGCGAGGCGCGCCCTGGAGGACATCAAGCACATGCCCGGCAAGCGCCGCAGCACCCAGGTGGTGGCCTCGGGCATCGGCAGCGGGGCGTTCTGCTACCTGTTCGGCGGAAACGGCATGGACGCGGTCTGCGCGCTTTGTGCGGGGTTCATTCTGTACCTGTTCGTGCTGTACGTCAGCGCGCCCCACCTGTCCAAAATTGTGGGAAATATCTGCGGCGGGGCCCTGGTGACGTTGATCTGCAGCGGACTGTTTTTGACAGGGATCGGGCAACACCTAAATTTCATGATCATCGGCTCCATCATGCCGCTGATCCCCGGGGTGGCGTTCACCAACGCCATCCGGGATATCGCGGACGGGGATTATATATCCGGCTCCGTGCGGATGTTGGACGCGCTGCTGGTGTTTTTCAGCGTCGCCATCGGCGTGGGCATGGCATTCTCGCTGGTCAGCCAGCTGACGGGAGGTGCGCTGCTATGATTTTACAGATGATCGCGGCTATGGTGGGAACCATCGCCTTCTCCCTGCTGTTCGGCGTGCCGACGAGATATTACCCCTACTGCGGGCTGATCGGGGGCGCAGGCTGGGGTGTGTACTGCGCGGCGAGCGCGGTCTGGGCTCCGGCGGAGTCCGCCCTTGCGGCGACGATCGTGGTGATCCTTCTGTCGCGGATGGCGGCCGTGCGGGAGCGGTGCCCGGTGACGGTGTTCCTGATCTCCGGAATCTTCCCGCTGGTGCCGGGGGCCGGGGTGTACTGGACCGTGTACTACATTGTGACGGACCAGCTGTACCTGGCGGTTCAGACCGGGTACACGGCGGTGAAGGTGGCGGTGGCCATCGTGCTGGGGATTGTGTTCGTGTTTGAGCTGCCCCAGGGGCTGTTTCGGGCGCTGGTGGGCAGAGGGAACAAACGGTGAGTTGGTGACAATAAAAAAAGAAGGACCTGAATTCCTGCTTTTGGGAGATGGGAAATCGAGGTCCTTCTTTTTTTGTGTGCCAATGGGATGAACAGCTGTCCTACAGCCCGTTCCAGTTCGCCTCCACGTATTTTAGCGCCAGCTCGATCAGATACTTGTGGGGCGGGCCCATGATCAGGTCCTTGCGGAACAGGACCGAGTGGATCCGGTATATCTTGGGCTCCAGCGAAAAGTAGGTGATGTCGGGGGAGTCCACCGCGTAGCCGGTGGGGATAAAGCCGACGCCCACGTTGCTGGAGACCATCTCACAGATGGATTGGGCGTGGTTGGTGCTGCAGGCCAGGATGGGGTTGAAGTTCTGTTTTTCAAAGAACGCATCGATCAGGTAGCGGATGCAGGAGCCGGGCAGCTGCAGAATAAAAGGGGTGGAACCAAAATTTTCCAAAAGTTCCTCGGCCGTGAGGCTGTGGTGGACGGACGGTTCCAGCTTCTGGCAGTAGGGGTGGGCGGACGGAGCGCCGAAGACGACCTCCTCGCGTTTTAGCTCCAGGCTCTGCTTTTTGTACTGCTCCAGTGAGTTGGCAGTCACGAAGGCCATATCCAGCTCCCCGCGGGATATGGCGGTGCTCATGGCGAACAGGTTGTCGTTGACCATGGCCAGCTCCACCTTGGGGTAGGTCTTGCGGAAGTCCACCAGGATGGTGGTGATCAGCTGCATGGAGCGGGATGCGGAGGTGCCGATCCGAATCCGGCTGGTGGCGGAGATCCGCTCGATGTCCTTCTCAAGCGTGTGGGTCAGGGCCAGAACCTTGCGGGCGTAGTCCGCGTATAGGTTTCCCACGGGGGTCAGCGTGTAGACGCCGCCGGTGCGCTGGAACAGAGGGGCGCCGATCTCCTGCTCCTGCTTGGCCAGAAATTGGCTGAGCGTGGGCTGGGAGACATAGAGCTTCCTGGCCGCCCGGGTCATGTTCCCGGTCTCGGCCAACGCCAGTATGTATTCCAGGTATCGTTTGTCCATTGTGTAACCTTCTTTCAACAATAAGTAAGAATTATTCTCAGTATAAGCGATGCCTATAATAATAATAGGAAAGGGCCATTGGAAAAAATGTATAGTGCGACATATAATTGAATCATGAAACTGGTGAAAATGCACATTACTTGCGAGGCGGGTGCGGGCCGCTGTCATGAATGTGTTGCTTCACCTATTATAGCAGACAAATGCTGTAATGAAAATAGTAAAAGCCCGGGGAAGGACGGCGGGCGGGGCAAGGCGGGGAAAAAGAAAGCATTTTATGTAGGAAGGGAGGAATATGGCAGGCGGAAAATTCCTGCTGTAGAGCTTAAATGAGGACATACATCGCAAAACGTACGGGACAGATGATTTTGATTATTTTTCTGATTTCCATTTTCACATTTATGCTGGTGTCGTTTATACCGGGTGATCCGGTGTACGCCATGCTGGGCGAGGAGGTATCCCAGGAGGAGTACGACCGGGTTTACCACGAGTTAAAGCTGGACCAGCCCATCATCAAGCGGTATTTCAGCTGGCTGGGCGGGGCCATCCAGGGAGACTGGGGCCAGTCCACGCAGTTCCACAAGAGCACGCTGGAGGTGTTAAATGAGCGAATCCCCATCACGCTGTTCTTCTCGCTGAGCGCCTTCGTGCTCAGCATCCCGTTGGGAATCCTGTTCGGCGTGATCAGCGCCGTGTACCGGGGGAAGACGGCGGACACGGTGGTGACGCTGATCGCCAACATAACGGCCTGTCTTCCGCAGTTCTGGATCGCACTGCTAGTGATGTACATATTCGCCATGAAGCTTGGATGGCTGCCATCCTACGGCTTCACCTGGTTCTCACAGGATCTGACCCTGGGAATCAAGCAGACGATCATGCCGTTATTCTGCCTGGCCCTGGGCGGTATCGCAACGACCACCAGACAGACCCGCTCCAGCATGCTGGAGGTAATCCGCCAGGACTACGTGAGAACCGCCAGAAGCAAGGGACTCTCCAAGCGCAAGGTGATTTACCTGCACGCCCTAAAGAACGCGCTGATCCCCGTCATCACGATTCTGGGCATGCGCCTCGGCTCCATGCTGGCCGGCTCCATGTTCGTGGAATCCGTGTTCAACATCCCGGGTATGGGCTCCCTGTTCGTGAAGGCGATCCAGTCCCGCGACATTCCGGTTGTACAGGCCTGCGTGCTGGTGACGGCGCTCGTGTCCTGTCTGATCAACCTCTTGACGGACATCCTCTACGCAGTCGTAGACCCGAGAGTCCGCTATGAGTAAGGAGGCAGCAACATGAAAAATAACGGTAGATGGAAAAAGACAGTAGAGACATTGTTCGCCAGAAAAGTGGCGGTTGTGAGTGCAGTTGTGGTTGGCCTGTTCATCGTGATGGCGGTGTTCGCGCCCCTCGTCACCCCCTATGATCCCAACTTCGCGGACTTCGCTTCGTTCCTCCAGGGGCCCAGCAAGGCCCACCTTCTGGGGACGGACAACTACGGGCGCGACGTGCTAAGCCGGATCATCTACGGAACCCGCGTGAGCCTGATCATCGGCGTGCTGGCCGTGATGATCGCCTGCGTGGTCGGAACGTTCTTCGGCATGGTGGCCGGCTACTTCGGCGGGATCGTCGACGACGTGATCAACCGTATCACCGAGGCAATCCGCGCGATCCCCCAGATCATTCTGGCCATGGCGCTGACCGCAGTGTTTGGAAGCGGAATCCGCAACCTGGCGATTATCCTGGGAATCTCGTCCATGGCCGGCTATGTGCGCATGATGCGCGGCCAGGTTTTGACCATCAAGCAGTCCGACTATATCATGGCGGGCAAGCTGCAGGGCAACAAGAACTTCCGGTTGATGTTCCGGCACATTCTGCCGAACAGTATCTCACCGATTATCGTAATGATGACGCAGCAGGTCGGCCAGACGATTCTGGCGGAGGCGGGACTGAGCTTCCTGGGCCTGGGAATCAGCGCTCCCACCGCTTCCTGGGGGAGCATGGTCAGCGAGGGACGCCTGTTCCTTCTGCAGAACCCCGTGTTCGCCCTGACGCCCGGCGTCTGTGTGGCGGTGCTCGTTATCTGCCTGAACATGCTGGGCGACGGTGTCCGCGATGCGTTGGATCCCAGACTCAGAGGAGAAGTTTAATAGGAGGGTGTCAGGATGGAACATTTGTTGGAGATAAAGAATATAGAGACCTGTTTTAAGACGGACGGTCAGCTGGTGAAGGCGGTGGACGGCGTGTCCATGTACCTAAATCCCGGCGAGATCATCGGAATCGTGGGCGAGTCGGGAAGCGGCAAGTCCGTGACCATGATGAGTATGCTGCAGCTGATCTCCTCCCCCGGAAAGATCACGGGCGGCGAGGTCTACATACAGGGAAATGACCGGAACATGCTGGAGTACGGCGACGACAGCGAGGAGATGCGCCACATGCGCGGCGGCAAGGTCAGCATGATCTTCCAGGAGCCCATGACCTCCCTAAACCCGGTTCTCACCATCGGCTACCAGATCCAGGAGAATATCATGGAGCACCTCCACTTGAGCAAGGAGGAGGCAAAGAAGCGCACCATCGAGATGTTAAAGCTGGTGAATATACCTGACGCGGAGCAGCGCTTTGACTACTATCCGCAGCAGTTTTCCGGCGGTATGCGCCAGAGAATCATGATCGCCATGGCCATGTCCTCCGAGCCCACCGTGCTGGTGGCGGACGAGGCCACGACGGCCCTGGACGTGACCACCCAGGCGCAGCTGTTGGAGATGATCCGCGACATCGCCAAGAAGACTAACACGGCGGTGATCATTGTAACCCATAATCTGGGAATTGTGGCCCGGTTCGCGGAGCGGATCTACGTGATGTACTCCGGCAGCGTGGTGGAGATGACGGACACCAAGCGGCTGTTCGCAAACCCGGAGCACCCCTACACCCGTGCACTGCTGCGGGCGATCCCGAGACTGGACGATCCCAAGGACCGCATCCTGATTCCCATCGAGGGGCTTCCGCCGAACCCGGCGACCCGCCCGGAGTACTGCCCGTTCTACGAGCGCTGCGAGTACCGCATGGAAAAGTGCAAGAATATGAAGCGGCCGCAGCTTGAGGAGCTGGAGGCGGGGCACTTCGCAGCCTGCCACTTAAGCGAGGCAGAGAAGGCGGCAAAGGCCGAGGAGATCGCCAACAAGGAGGTCAAAAAGGCGCCGAAGATCGTCGTGAGCGACGAGCTGTGCCTGGACGTGAAGAATGTCCGCAAGTACTTCCCGATCTTCAACGGGCTCATGCGCAAGAAGGTGGGCGAGGTGAAGGCCATCGAGGACATCAGCTTTTACGCCAGAAAGGGCGAGACGCTGGGAATCGTGGGCGAGTCCGGCTGCGGCAAGACGACGCTGGCGCGGTGTATCATGCGCGTGTACAAGCCGGAGGAGGGCGAGATCATCTTTAACGGAACGGATATCGCCCGTTTCAATGACAAGCAGATGTACCCGTATCGCCGCAAGATCGCCATGATCTTCCAGGATCCCTTCTCATCGCTGGATCCCAGACAGACGGCGGAGTCCATTGTGGGCGAGTCGCTGCTGCTGCACAAGCTGGTGAAAAACCGGGATGAGTACAACGCCAGGGTGGACGAGCTGTTCCGGATCGTCGGCCTGGACCCGGCATTGAAATACAGAGTACCCCACGAGTTCTCCGGCGGCCAGCGCCAGAGAATCGGTATCGCAAGAGCCCTGTCGTCCGAGCCGGACATGATCATCTGCGACGAGCCGATCTCCGCACTTGACGTTTCCATCCAGGCACAGATCATCAACCTCCTGGAGGAGCTGCAGGCGAAGCTGGGGCTGACCTACCTGTTTATCGCCCACGATCTGGCGGTGGTGAAGCACATCAGCAACCGGATCCTGGTGATGTATCTGGGGCGTGTGGTGGAGATCGCGGAGTGCGACGAGCTGTACCACAACACCCTGCACCCCTACACCCGGACACTGCTGAGCGCAGTTCCGGTGGCTGACCCGGTGGTGGAGGAGTCCAGAGAGAGAGTTCCGATCCGCGGCGAGGTGCCCAGTCTGACCAACCGGCCGGCGGGCTGCCCGTTCAACGACCGCTGTTCCCACGCCTGCGACCGCTGCCGCAAGGAGGTGCCCACTTTAAAGGATGTGGGCGGGGGCCATGAAGTAGCATGCTTTTTATATGAATAAACATGAAAACGAATAAGGAGGGTTAAGAAACATGAAGTTAACGAAAAAAATCTTGTCACTGGCATTAGTCACCGCGATGGCGGCTGGTATGGTGTCCGGATGCGGCGGCGGAGGCAAGGCCGCAGATCCCACCACGACCGCAGCGCAGACCAAGGAGGCAGCCGGAAGTGAGGCGGCCGGAAGCGAGGCCGCGGGCAGCGAGGCTGCCACGGAGGCTCCGGGCGAGGTGTCCGAGGGCGGAAGCCTGACCATCGCCATCCCGCAGCCGCACAACACGTTCTTTATGCCCCAGTCCACCACCACCAGCGACCGCTTCGGCGCACAGCCGGTTCTGGAGTCCTTAGGGCGCGCGGACACAGAGGGCAACTACTATCCCTGGCTGGCTGAGGAGTTTGTGACGGACGCGGAGAACCTGACCTTCACCATCAAGCTGAGAGAGGGCGTCAAGTTCCACGACGGTTCTGACTGTAACGCCGAGGTGGTGGCATGGAACATTCAGCAGTACATTGACAACGGCAAGGCAAGTGAGATCGGTTCCCCGAAGGAAGTCAAGGTTGTGGACGACAAGACCGTCATGATCCAGTATGAGGAGTGGGCCAACAACTGGGACAACGTGATCGGCGACATCTACATCTGCTCCAAGGAAGCCTACGAGAAGAACGGCGAGGAGTGGTGCAAGACCCATGCGGTCGGCACTGGCCCCTTCGTGCTGGAGTCCTTTGTGACGGACAACAAGATCACCTACAACAAGAACGAGAACTACCGCATCGCGGGACTTCCCCACATCGACCATCTGGAGATCGACATCATCACAGACACCAACACCATGATGTCCGCTCTGATGAACAAAGAGGTGGGCGTGGCCATGAAGTTTGAGAACGAGGCTGTCATCAACACCATCAAGCAGGCTGGCTTCGAGAGCATCGGCCGCAAGAACGCAAACTGTGCGGATATCAAGCACATCATCTGGAACAGCAAGAGCGACAAGCATCCCATGGGCGACTTAAAGGTACGCCAGGCGATCATGCACGCCATTCAGTGGAACGAGGTGGCAAAGGCTCTGTCCGGCGGTCTGGGCGAGGCAACTCCTCTGTTCTGCACCTCCGACTCCTGGGCATACGCTCCGGACGCAGAGTTCTATGAGTACAACCTGGACCTGGCAAAGCAGATGTTAGCGGAGGCTGGGTACCCGAACGGCTTTGAGACCACCATCTACACCAAGGCGCAGGACAACGATACCGCTACCGCATTCCAGGCAATCCTTTCTCAGATCGGCATCAAGGCCGAGGTAACCGTTTTAGACAGCTCCGCTCTGGCAGCTATGCAGAAGGAGGACGACATCGACGGCTTCATCGCAAACCGCGGCGCCAGCAAGATGGACTTCACCAACAACTACATCCGCCTGTACTCCTCCGAGGGCATCAAGAACCACGGCATCATGCTTCGCCCGGCAGAGTTCGAGGAGCCGCTGTTCGCAGCGAGAGCCGCAAAGACCGTCGAGGAGAAGAAGGAGAACCTTCAGAAGGCAGCAAAGGCACTGGTACAGGATTACGTGATGATCACTCCCATGGCGGTTGTGTACTATGAGTCCTTCGCAGTGCCGGGCCTGGTGGACAGCGGAATTTACGATGTAAGCCTGGAGCAGTGGACACCTGAGGCGGTTCACTGGACCAAATAAAGAATAAACAAGATTTAAGGGGGAGCAATTATGCTCGGTGATAAGATTAAGGTACAGTCCAAGGTAACGTCCGACTATACCGACGAACAGTTATTATTTATCAAGCAGATGGGCGTCAAGTATGTGTTTGTGATTTTTAAGGATGAGCATACGGACTACGAATCGGTTATGCGGTTCAAGGAGCGCCTGAGCAAATTTGACCTGACCATCACGGACGCCGGAAATGTTCATCTGTACAAGAACGACAAGATCCATCTGGGACTTCCGGGGCGGGACGAGGCCATCGAGGCGTACAACAACTTCAACCGCGTTCTGGGGAAAGCCGGTATCCCGGTGGGATACATGACCTGGGAACCGAACCAGGTGCTGACCACGAAGTTTGCGGTCAGCGAGCACACCAGCGGCGGCGTCGGGCGGATCGTGGACATTGCGGAGATGGAAAAGCGGCCCTACACCCACGGACGGCTCTACACCAAGGAGGAGATGTGGGATAACTTCAAATACTTCCTGGATCGGGTGCTTCCGGTGTGCGAGGAGGCGAACATCAAGATCGCCCTTCACCCCAACGATCCGCCGGTGGATTGCCTGGTGGGTATCTCCAACCTGATCACGTCGGCCGAGGACTACAAGCACGCCTTTGAGCTGGCCGGGAACAGCCCCTATCTGGGCATGAAGATGTGCATCGGCTGCTGGCTGGAGGGCGGCGACCGGTTCGGAAAGGTGCTGGAGGACATCAAGTACTTTGTGGAGAACAAGAAGGTGCTCCTGGTACACTTCCGCAACGTCAGTTCCACCATTCCCTACTTCGAGGAGACGCTCCTTGAGAACGGGTACATGGACATGTACGAGGTGATGAAGCAGTTTGTGCGCAGCGATTACGACGGCGCAATCCACGTGGACCACGTGCCCGTGTGGGGAGAGAGCGTCGGAGGGGAGAACCCGGCGTGGGCTTACAGCACCGGCTACATGAAGGCCCTCTTAAACTGTGCCAAATCCGAGATTAACCGGTAGAATCAGGCAGGTGACCGTATGATATGGTACGATAAGGATTATAAAATCAACCCCCAATGGCGCGACCGGGAGTGGGTGTTGGAGAAAGCGCAGGCGGCCCTCACGGCCCCTGTGCTCCATATCACCGACATTGCCAGTCCGCGCAGCGCCGGAGGAATCCACGATTACTACTCCAACGGCGATTACTGGTGGCCGAATCCGGACACGCCGGACGGGCTTCCCTACGTCCACCGGGACGGACAGACGAACCCGGACAATTTCAACGGGCACCGGATTATCATGCGCCAGATGCGCACCAACGTGGTGTTTCTCGCCTCAGCCTACGAGCTGACCGGGGAGGAGCGCTACGCAGAGCGCGCGGTGCAGCACTTAAGAGAATTTTTCCTGGATGAGGCCACCTACATGGCCCCGCACTTATCCTACGCCCAGGCCCTTTTGGGAATCTGCGAGGGGCGGGGAATCGGGATTATCGACACCCTTCACCTGGTGGATGTGGTGTTCGCCATCGAGCACCTGAAAAAATCCGCGGCCATGGGCAAGGAGATTTACGCCGGGTTAAAGAAGTGGTTTGCCCGCTACCTGGGCTGGATGCTCACGGACGCCAACGGGATCCAGGAGATGAACAAGGACAACAACCACGGAGTCTGCTTCTTTGTGCAGGCGGCTGCGTTTGCGCTGTTCACGGACAATGAGCGGATCGCGGACTTCTGCCGGGACTACTATAAAAAAGGTCTTTTGCGGCAGGAGGCGGGGGACGGCTCCTTCCCCAGAGAGCTGGGGCGGACCAAGCCGTACAATTACTCCATCTTCGTGGTGGACAACCTGGTTTCCATCTGCCACATGCTGTCAAAGCCGGACGACAACCTCTGGGAGTATGAGTCGCCGGAGGGCAAGGGAATCAGGAAGGCGCTGGATTTCATCACGCCCTATATCCTGGACAAGAAGTCCTGGCCCTACCCGCCGGATGTGATGCACTTCGACGCGTTCCCTGCGCGGGCGGGATTTATGATGCTGGCCGGGTGTAGCCTGGGGCGGCGGGAGCTGTTAGACCTGTACGACCGGCTGCCGGTGGAGTCCACGGACGAGGAAGCCAGAAGGAATATTGCGACGCGGCAGGCGATGCTGTGGATGCAGCTGTAATTGGAGAAATATGGGGAATTTTGGGAGCTGTTGCGAAATAACCGAAAAATCGGTTGTGGGGCAGCAGCTCCATTTTTATGCATAAAAATGGGAATGCGGCCAAGCTGGCGATCCGCGGCGGGCTGGCCGGTTTTGCTGGTCGGTTCCTCTGAGCGGTCAGCCTATGGAAATCATGCAGTGCCTGAAGGCGGACGGGTATGAGAGAGAAGATCACAGCAGCCCGCAGAGAAGAAAAAGGGCTTAAAATACAAAGAATCTGCTCGTATTTGTCCTAAACGCGGAGGGCAACTCTGTTAATCTTTACTTATAGATCATGGGGATAATTGGTAAAATTGTATAAAAATTTGAGACTTCTTGTGCGCTTTGCTGTTTCGAGGGCTTAGCCCCGATCCACAGTGGATTTGGCTTGATTTTGACGGTAATTGTGGTTGCATAATCCGAAAACTCATGCCGATATAACGACTTCCGGGGATTGTGCACGAAAATGCAGGAAAATAATCACTATTATCATAGAAAGGACAAAGACTATGTTGTACATAAGAAACGGCAGAATCAAAACTATGGCGGGGATTGAGTATCCCAACGGGCAGATCCTGATCGCGGACGGTAAGATCAGGGCGGTGGGCGAGAACGTGGAAAAGCCGGAGGGCGTCCGGGAGATTGACGCGGGCGGGCACCTGGTAACACCCGGGATGATTGACGCCCACTGCCACGTGGGATTGTTTGGCAGCGCTCTGCGCTGGGAAGGCGACGACGCCAATGAGGAGACGGACCCCATCACGCCTCATCTGCGCGGCATCGATTCCGTCAATCCACAGGACGAAGGCTTTGAAAACGCACGGAAAGGCGGAATTACCACCATAGCAACCGGTCCCGGAAGCGGCAATGTCATCGGCGGCACCTTCGCAGCGCTCAAAACCTACGGAAAACGGGTGGACGACATGGTGATGGTGGAACCGCTCGCCATGAAGATCGCCTTTGGAGAAAATCCCAAGAGCAGCTACGGATTGAACGGTAAATCGCCCTACAGCCGGATGGCGGTGGCTGCCCTGCTGAGAGAGGCGCTGTTTAAGGCCAGGCGTTATGCCGAGGACCTGGATGAGTACGAGTATTCAGGGGGCGGTGATAAAAAACGCCCGCCCTTCGATATGAAAATGGAGGCCCTGCTGCCTGTGATCCGGGGGCAGATTCCGTTAAAGGCCCACGCCCACCGCGCGGACGACATTTGTACGGCAATCCGGGTGGCGAAGGAGTTCGGCCTGAAGCTTACCATCGACCACTGTACGGACGGCCATCTGATCACGGAGGTGCTGGCCGCGGAGGGCTATCCCGTGCTGGTGGGCCCGACGTTCGGGGATAAAACAAAACCTGAGGTCAGGAACAAGACCTTCGATACGGTGAAGATCCTGTCGGATGCGGGCCTTCAGGTGGCGATCATCACGGATGCGCCGTTCATCCCCATCGAGAGACTGCCCATGTGCGCGGGTTATGCCGTAAGCGCCGGACTGGAGGAGCAGAAAGCCTGGGAGTGCATCACCATCAATCCCGCCCGGATCATGGGCGTGGACGGCCGGGTGGGCAGTATAGAGCCTGGCAAGGATGCGGATATCGTCATCCACAGCGGCAACCCGCTGACGGACATCGCATCCCATCCGCTCTACACAATCATTGACGGAGAAATTATTTACAAAGCGTAAACATAAAAAAGGAGGGGATTCGGTAAAGGGGTATTAAAACGTGATTGAAAGGTTGCTGCACGAATATGTGGTAAGAAAAGGGAGAGGAGAAACAGTATGAAATCTACGAAAAAAGTATTAGCACTGCTCTTATGTGCCGCCATGGTTATGTCCAGTACCGCTTGCGGCCGCGCCAGGGCTCAGAAGCCGGGAACAACCGCCAAGACAGAGGATGCGCCAATTCCCATCACCATTTTGACCCGCCCGAACTTTGAGCTGGAGGCCAACACCATCCGCGACCAGTTGACCAAGGCAGGTTTTGAGGTCACCGTTAATGTTCAGCCGGACCGCGCGTCCTCCCTGGCAGTTCAGGAGAGCGGAAAATACGACATTAACATTTTAAACTGGCTGACCGATGCCGGTGCGCCGGACTACGCGGTAAGACAGTTGTATCACAATGACGGTTCCTACAATAACTGGCCCATCAAGGACGACGAGCTCTCCGCTCTGATCGACGAGGCCGCCCAGCTGACCTATGAGGATTCCATCCCGGTCTATACCAAGATCGAAAACCGTATGGTGGACGAGATGTGCTGGACCGTCCCGCTGTACAACCGCACGAGATTTGTGGCGGTCAACAAGGACGTCATCGATCCAGACACCATTTTCTGCGGCGGCAGCACCCCCCGGTTCTTTGGCATGACCGAGTATGTTGACAAGAGCCTAAGCGAGACCCGTCCCTATGTCCCGGTTCAGTTTGATACCAATCCTCCGAACTTTGACCCGATTCGGACGGAAGAGGGAAGCACCTTCTGGATGAAAGCAAATTCCTACATTTCCCTGACGGCCTGCAACGCAGACGATCAGGTTGTGCCGGAGTACTCTCTCAGCCGTGCGTTTGCCATCGGCGAGGGCAACTCCACCTTCTACTTTATGCTCCGCGACGATGTGAACTTTGCAAAGGTAGAGGACAACAAGGCGGTTGACACAGGCGTTCTGGTCAGCGCAGAGGACGTTGTATACACCCTGGAGCGCGCAAAGGACCCGGATGCAGTTCCGCTGAACAGCGGTTACACCAACCTGGAGTCTGTGGACACCATCGGAATCGTGACCGATCTGGAGGAGCTTAAAAATATCAAGGTTTCCGGTTCCTCTCAGAGCGTATTCGACTATTTTAACGAGAAGGCGCCCGCTCCCATCACCAAGCTGACCGAAGAGACCGCTGAGGTTGACAATGCGGCCGGCGTGTGCCAGGTAGTTAAAATCACCACCAAGAAGCCCACTCCCCAGCTGGTGAACTTCCTGACCATCAGCACCCTGGGTATTGTGTGCAAGGACGTTGTATCCAGCATCAATGAGGGCGTTGACGCGAAAAACTATGATCCGGCCAAGGATGTGCTGTACGGCGATGTGAACACCTTAAAGGAAGGCTCCGCTCAGTTTAACAACAACAACTGGTTCAGCGGTCCTTATGCAATGCTGTATATCAATGACTATGAGATGGTCTTTGAGCGCAATCCGGGATTCATGCCTGGTACCGAATGGGTTCCCAACATCAAGAATCTGAACATCAAGATGATGGCCGATATGAACACCGCCTACTCGGCTCTGCGCAGCGGCGAGATCGATGACTGTATGCCGGAAGGAAACTGGGGTTCCCTGAAGGAGGCTCCCAATGTAGCCATCCTGGAGCGGCAATCCACCAATGTATCGACATTGTTCTTCAATCTGATGGAAGGCAGCAAGATGAACGACATCAACCTGCGCCAGGCAATACGCTATGCAGTCAACCAGGATGATATCATTGCAATTAAGGAAGGAACCGTTACACGGGCGCACTCCACGCTGACGATGATCCCCACCGGAAACGAGTGGAATGCCGATCTGGAGAAGTCGGCTGAGTATCTTCAGAAATACCGTGACTCCCTGAAGTAACACAAAGAGGCGATCGCCCGGAGCGATCAATGATAGCCAAAGGAGACAAATGCCATGCAGCCGTTAAAACTAAATGAATTTTTCAATTACCGTTTTCTGTCAAATCTTACCTGGTCCCCGGACGGAAAGGCCGCCGCAGTCACAGTGAC
>USJW01000060.1 GCA_900555045.1 uncultured Clostridium sp.
GGTTCGGAGTACCATTTACTCCGAACCCGCCCTGTTTTCAATGCTTGAGATGCGAAATACCGCCACATAGCCGTCCACGCGGCCGGTTTCTTCAAATCCTGTGCGCTTTAGCTCTGCCAGCACCTCATCCAGATGCTTCTCGTAGCCCTTGCGCAGGTCCACCACCGCGTAGTCCACCGGGTGGGCGCTGGAGAGCAGGTAGATCTCATCCCGCATGGACAGCTGAGGGACGAAGAAGGTGGAGGAGCGGACGGCCGCGTCCCTTGGAATGCCGGACAGCAGCTCACGGGCTTGGGCCGCCTTCTCGTGATGGCGCGCGTAAAGCCGGGCGTACTTTGACTTGGAGGCCACCACGGTCCCGGTGATTGCCAGGGCGCAGGCGAGACCCAAGATCAGGAGCTGCGGCTTGACGCTTGGCAGCTTTAAGTCCCGGAAACTGATCAGCGCCAGGTAGAACAGCAGCGCCCCGGAGCCGTAGGTGTACTGGAAAAAAATGGAGTGCTGATACTTGTAGTTGGACATCAGGTTGATCAGCACAAGGGGGATGAGCAGTGTCCAGCGTTGCCATTTTCCGGTCATGAGGGGCAGAAAGGCCAGCGGCAGCAGCATCTCCAAAAGGAATAAAATCTTGTCGCCCACCGCAATCTGGGACAGCACGTAGGCGGGGTTTACCAGCACGGTCTTGAACATGCTGACCAGCCCCAGATGTTTGTCGGAGATGAAATTGTCGAAGCGGCCGACCATGGCGCCGTCCCCGAAGCGGTTGATGTACCAGACCGCGCCCACAAAGTACAGGCAGGAGGCCAGAAACACCAGGCCGCCCAGGCGGTACTCCCTCTTTTCCAGAAACAGATAGAGCCCGATGCACGCCGCGTACACCGGTGCGTCCTCCTTGACGGTGAGCAGGAGCGCCAGGCAGACCAGCATGGATTTAAAGCGCCGCGTCTCCAGAAAGTACAGGGCCCAGAGGATGATCACGGTCAGAAATTTGTTCTCGTGAAAGTCATAAAAGCAGCCGCCCAGGAACGCGGGGTACGCGCAGTAGATGAGGCCGAAGGCCAGTGTGGCAAGGCGGCCAAAGCGCAGCGCCCGACAGAGCATGCACAGCGGGATCAGGCCGCCGGCCACCAGGAGGGCCTGGAGCACCAGCAGGGTCTCCGGCCGGGGGATCAGCTTGTAGACGGGCAGCAGCGCGTAAAAGATTGGCGACAGGTGCACGGCAAAGTGGGACAGCAGCCCGTCGCGCTCGCAGGTGGTCAGGGGCTCCAGGCACTTGTCCAGGTAGTAGTACATCTGGGAAAAAATTCCAAAATCGTAGGCTGAAGAAAAATTCAGCCGGTAGCGCAGCACGGTCATGGTGGCGGTGAAGGCGATCCAGACTGCCGAGGCTGCGCACAGCAGGATCCACAGCCTTTTTCCGCCCAGAGCGTGTTCCAGCCGTTCCATCATAGAACCAGAGCGCCCTTGAGCATCAGGGCTGCCACGTACGCTGCCACGCTGGGCGCGACCGGCACGCGCAGGTGGCGGGAATTTGCGGGCAGCAGCATGGCGACAGCCAGACAGATGTAGATTCCGCCCCACAGTCCCAGGTAGCTTTTCAGCGAAATCTGCCGCACAAAGTCGAGGCTCAATACGGCGGCACTGTTCATGAGCAGGCACATGGTGTTTGTGAGCAGCCAGCTGGCCGGCAGCAGCCGCAAAAGATTCCGGCCGCACCCTCTCAGGCGCAGACCTAATATGTTTGACAGTGACATAATACAATCCTCCCTTTTAACCAGTATACTATCCACGGCGGTCGGGAATGTAAAGGTATTTGGGGGAACTGTAAGAAAAATTATAATAATATTAATATTTTTCCGGAGGGAATCGGGGAATTGCAGCATTGGAATTCTTCCTATATAATAGGGGAAGATGTACGAAATAGAGCGTCCAGAGAGAGGGACAGGAGGAGAGAAGCGGATGAGAGGAAGAAAGCTTGCAGCGGGAATCGGGATCGCGCTGACGGTGTGCGCGGCTGTGGGGATAGGAGGATGCGGCGGAGGCGCGGGGAATGCGGGAAAGCCTGTTGAGTCTGCGGTGTCCAGGAGTGCGGGGGAGATTTCTGAGCCCAGGGAGTCTGCGGAGTCCCGGAGCGCGGAAGAGACTGATCAGCCCGGAGAGTCTGCGGTGTCTGTGGCATCCAAGAGTGCGGGCGAGACTGATCAGCCTACCGAGTCAGCCGAGTCTGCCGCGCCCCGGCGTGCAGACGAGACTTCCCAGCCCGGAGAGTCTGCCGACTCTACCCCACCCAAGCGCGCAAACGAGACTTCTGAGCCGTCCGCCCCCGCCCCTTACATCAAAGATTCCGTATTCCACTGCGATGAGTTCGGCCTGGCCATCGATTTGTCCGATGGCGAGCGCGAGGGCTGCCTCTATGAAGCTACCGGTGAGCCGGATGGGCGCGCATGCCTGCTCTGCCGCGACGCTTATGGCAAGGAGCGCTACAGTGTCTATATGGAGGACATGGGGCCGGAATTCTATGCAGTGTGTGACGAATTAGAGGATGCCGCCTCCTTCGGAGTGTGGTTGATGGAACAGTATCAGGCTTTGGGGAGCGGTGGGTCGAAGGGTGAAACGGGAATCGAGCTCAAGGAGACAAAGGACCTTCTTCTGGATGGGAGAAAGGCCTTTAAACTGGTCATCCACACGAGCCCCGGGATCAAGACCATCGAGTCCACCATGGTCTGGTACGTCATCCCGGACGAGGAGCAGAGGCGCCTGCTTCGGCTGTCCAGGCAGTTCTTGTTTGAGGGCGAGGAGGATATCCGGGCGTTTGAGACATGCGTGGAGTCCCTGACATGGACGACCGCCAGCTGCCCGTCGGAGGCGGCGCACTCGGGAAAGAGTGGAAAAAACACAAAGTGCTTTACGCCGCTGTAACGGTGGTGGTACAATAGGGTCTGCGGCGGCGTTGCCGCCGGAAAATCTATGAATACCGAGAAAAGGAATGATCAGACATGAGAAAGACAACATTTGCAGTTTTGGCGGCCCTCATGGCCGTGACCCTCATTTCAGGCTGCAGCCGGAAGGCGGAGTCCCCGTCCGCGGCGACCACCGCCCAGACGGAAGCGCAGACTACCGCCCAGACCACGAAGGCTGAGACAAACGCTGAGACCAAGTTAGAGGCTGAGACCAATGCCGGAACCGATGCCGAGACCGAGCCCGTGGAGCTGGCCACGGGCCGCCATCACGTGAAGATCACGGTGAAGGACTACGGCACCATCGAAGTAGAGCTCTACGCCGACGAGGCGCCCATCAGTGTGACCAACTTCTTGAAGCTGGCGGGCGAGGGCTTCTACGACGGCCTGACCTTCCACCGCATCATAAGCGGCTTCATGATCCAGGGCGGGGATCCGTTGGGCACCGGCATGGGCGGCTCCGACGAGACGATCAAGGGCGAGTTCGCGGCCAACGGCGTCGACAATCCGCTCTCCCACACCCGCGGGGCGATCTCCATGGCCCGCTCCCCGCTTCCGGATAGCGGAAGCTCCCAGTTCTTCATCGTGCATCAGGACAGCACCCGCCTGGACGGGGACTACGCCGCCTTCGGCTATGTGACCAACGGCATGGATGTGGTGGACAAGATCTGTGAGGACACCAAGGTGGAGGACAAAAACGGGACCGTGGCGAAGGAGAATCAGCCGGTGATCGAGCGTATCGAGGTGGTGGATTAGTCACGGCTTATTGTGGATAATGTCGGAGCAATCCCTGGAAGCTGTGCATATTTTCTACTTGCAAAATCCGTGTGATCAGAGTAAATTAAGAAGCGCAAATTTGAATTCATACGGAAGCGAGGAGAAACGCGATGGCGAGAGGTACAGGCACCAGGGACATGACCGAGGGGTCCCCCATGAGGCTGATTCTGGGATTTTTTGTCCCCATGCTGTTCGGACTGCTGTTTCAGCAGCTCTACAATATGGCGGATACGATCATCGTTGGCAAATGCCTGGGCGTGCAGGCTTTGGCCGCCGTGGGATCCACCGGATCCATCAACTTTATGATCATTGGCTTCTGCCTGGGCGTGTGCAGCGGCTTTGCCATCCCGGTGGCGCAGAAGTTCGGCGAGAAAAATGAGAGCGCCCTCAGGCGCTTTGTGGCAAACAGCGGCTGGCTGGCCCTGATCTTTTCAGCGGTCATGACCACCGCCGTCTGTATCCTGTGCCGGAACATCCTGGTGTGGATGGACACGCCGGAGGACATCCTGGAGGGGGCCTACAGCTACATATTCGTGATCTTTCTGGGAATACCGGCTATCTATCTCTACAACCTTTTATCCTGCACCATCCGCTCGCTGGGGGACAGCACCACGCCGCTGTTTTTCCTGCTGTTCTCCTCCGTACTTAATGTGGCGCTGGACTTTTTCACCATCCTGGTGCTGAAGATGGGCGTGGCGGGCGCCGGCTGGGCCACCATCACCGCCCAGGCGATCTCCGGCCTTCTGTGTCTGGCCTACATGCGAAAGAAGTTCGCGATCCTGCGGATGCAGGGGGATGAGTGGCGGCCAAGTGCGCACTACATGAAGATTCTCTGTGAGATGGGAATCCCCATGGGGCTCCAGTACTCCATCACGGCCATCGGCAGCGTGATTCTGCAGACCGCCGTCAATTCCCTGGGATCCATGGCGGTGGCGGCGGTCACGGCCGGAAGCAAGATTTCCATGTTCTTCTGCTGTCCCTTCGACGCCCTCGGCTCCACCGCAGCCACCTACGGGGGACAGAATGTGGGGGCCGGAAAGCTGGACCGGATCGGCCAGGGGTTAAGGGCGTGCCTGCTCTTGGGGATCGGCTACGCGGTGGCGGCGTTTCTCGTGCTGTACCTGTTCGGCGGGAAGATCGCGCTCCTGTTCGTGGACACGGGGGAGGCGGAGCTTCTGGCCAACACCCGGCTGTTTTTGCTGGGCAACAGCGCGCTCTACATCCCGCTGGTGTTCGTGAACGTGGTCCGCTTCATGATCCAGGGCCTGGGCTTCTCCAGGTTTGCCATCCTGGCGGGCGTTTGCGAGATGGTGGCACGGTCCTTCGTGGGCTTCGTGCTGGTTCCCATGTTCGGCTTTATCGCAGTGTGCTTTGCCAGCCCCATCGCCTGGGTGGCCGCGGATCTGTTTCTGGTCCCCGCCTACTGCCATGTGATGAAGCAGCTGAGAAAGGTGTTTGCCGGGCGGCTGGCCGGCGCAGCGCAAGAAATATAGTAAAAAATGGAAAAAAGAAATCCGCTTGCAGGGACCTTGTGAAGGGTCGCCGCCGGCGGATTTTCTGTTTTTGGATTTGTTGTCTTTGGGTGTTTCGTCTGTCCCGGGCAATCAGACCGGTTCGTCGATCTTGCGCTCCCAGGGGAGCACCGGCTGGAGCTTAAACTCCACCTCCAGGTCTCTTCTGGAGTAGCGCTTGCGGAAATTGCTGGTGATGCGCTGTAAAACCATCCCGCCCTTCTCGGAGGTCACCGTGGGCAGGAGGATGAGGTACTGGCTGATGCTGTAGCGGGTGTACACGTCGCTGCAGCGGAGGGAATCGCGGATGGCGCTGTTTAGGTGCTCCATGGCGCGGTTTAGGACGGTTCCCTTGGGCGTCTGCCCGTCCTGGTCGGTCACGGTCATCAGGCACAGGTAGATGGAATCGCCCGTGCGCTCGATGGCGCGCCGCTCCAGCTGGTAGAGGTCCTGGAACACCGGGTATTCGCAGTAGAACGCCCCGCTGCTGGCCTCCTCGCGCAGCGCTTCCTGGATGGCATCAAGGTTGGTGTTGATCTCCTGCTCCTTGCTGCGGATGGTCTTGTAGAGCTCCTTGAAGCGGTCGGAGGGGGAGATGGAAAACTCATTGTAAAACAGGTCCAGGGTGTGGTTGTAGTGCTCTATCGCCTGGTTGGTGTGGTTGTCCTTATATAAGGAATAGACCAGGTAGTAGTGGAACTCCTCGTCGAACGGCTCGATTCCGATTGCGGTCTGGCAGACGGAGGTGATTTGGCCGTAATCCTCACGGGCCAGCAGCAGCTCGATGGTCCGGTACACCAGCTTCTGGTAGAGAGAGTGGTAGTAGGTGCTGATGGGAATCACCCAGGACTCGTACTCCGCCTTGGGGAGAAAGTCGCCCTTGTAGAGATTTAGCCCCTCCAGACAGAGAGCGAGTGTCTTTTCCCCGCCATCCGGGGCTGAGCCCAGGACGTGATTACAGATGGCCTCAAACTGGTCGATGTCCATGACGGTAGGGATATCCTGCGTCCACGAGTAGGAGCCGCGCTGCTGAACGAGCAGCCGCTGCGGCGGAATCCCCAGGGGATCCAATAGTTTTCTTGAGCGGAACATCAGTGTTTTGAGCGCTCCGCCGGGATTGACACCCGGGTCGTCGGGCCAGATGGTCTCGATCAGTTCATTGACGCTGATATCCTTTTTTTGAAAAACGACCAGGTATTCCAAGAGGCTCCAGGGCTTCTTGGACTGGTTATTGTTATCGCTGATTTCTTTGCCGTCCACAGTGATGGAAAAACCGCCCAGCGTTTTTACGTATATCGTTTGTTGTGCCTCATTAGCGGACGTATCCATGGTATCGGTCTCCTTTTTTTAATGCTATAACAAGTATACCTACCAATCCGCAAAAAGTCTATAAATTTTTGCAAAAAGGCGACGAAATGTAACCGGATTGTAACCTGATTATGTTATACTGGTTTCAGATAAGGTGCGGTAGTGTGCCTAAATAACCAAAATATACCAGAAAAGCAGGTGAATCGATGTCTTTAGCTAGGACAGGAGCATTGCCAAATTCATACAAATTTTTTACAATCGCGGTGGAAAGCTTCCAGGATCAACGGATGGAGGGCCTCGTCTACCACGAAAGCAGGGATGGAGCCGCAGCGTTTAAAGGGCTGATTCAGATGGCGCATATCCTAAATTATATATCCGATGAAATTCACTACCCCATGAAGAGCCTGGATGAGCGCCAGCTTAAGAAGAAAGCCCTGACGGATATCCCAGAGGAGATCGTATTCGGGGACTGTGCTCCGCGGGAGATAAAGGGAAGCCTGGCGACGTTCCGGCTTCACATCAAATACCGTTTTTACGCCACCTGGCAGGGGACGGTGACGCACCTGGAGACGGGCGCGGTTTACGCGTTCGAGAGCTTCAAGGAGCTCATGCACCTGTTCGACGGGCTGCTGGGCGACGGCCAGGAGAAGCGGGCGGCGCTGGGCAAGCGGATGTGCGAGGTCGCGGTGTGCGATTACCGGGAGGAAGCGATGGGCGGCGAGGTATCCCACCCGGCCGTGAAGGACCGCTTCCAGTTTCAGAATGAGTTCGGGCTGCTGGAGCAGCTGGAGCACATGTTCGGGGAGCGCCCGGCGGACGCCGTCGATGAAGAGGTGATCGTTCCGAGACAGGGGAGCATCTACAAAGGCTCCGTGGGTCCCCTGACATTTTTAGTCAGGATACTTTTTAACAAAAACGCCACCTGGCAGGGAATCATCTGCTGGAAGGAGACCGGGGAACAGGCCTGCTTTCGCAGCTACCTAGAGATGCTGCTCATGATGGAGGGCGCGGTAAAGCAGGTGATTTACGACTGGTCCGAAAAGCCGGATCAGAAAAAGGTGACGGCATAGTGAAAGGATTTTGCGCATGAGAGACAGACTGCATCGCCTCATCGTTATCGTGTTGGCGGTGGTACTTCTTGTCAGCGGTGGTATGGTTTTGAGCCAGTGGCTGAGGGACAAGCGGGCCCAGGATGAGTACGACCGGCTGGCGGCGTTAGCCAGTCAGACGGCGCAGACGGAGGAGACCACAAAGGCTGAGGAGACAGAAACCGAGCCTGAGACAGAGCCCTACGTGTCGCCCATCGATTTTGAGGCGCTCTGGGCGGAGAACCCGGACACGGTGGGATGGATCGAGGTGGAGGGAACCAACATCAACTACCCGATCGTGAAGGGCACGGACAACGACTTTTATCTGAACCATGATTTTTACGGCAAGGAGAGCGTGGCGGGGGCCATCTACATGGACTTTGAGAGCCAGGCGGACTTCGACGGCCGAAACAACATCCTCTACGGCCACAACATGAAGAACGGATCCATGTTCAAGGATGTGGTCAAATACAAGGATAAAGAGTATTTTAAGGAGCACCAGTATTTTACAATCTACACGCCAGAGCGTGAGATTCGGCTGAAGGCGGTGGCAGCCTACTACGGGGAGGCGAAACCCATTGTCCGCAAGACGCGGTTCAAGAGCCAGGAATCCTTCGACGCCTTTGTGCAGGAGATGATTTCCCCGTGCAGCTACGCGGAGCCGGTGGACTACCCGGTGCGGACACTCTACACGCTCGTGACCTGCAGCTACGAGATCAACGATGCCCGGACCTTCCTCTTCGCGGTGGAGGTGGACGAGGACGGAAACCAGATTGCGCCGGATGAGGCGTTCGAGGAGCGGCAGCTGGAGCTGGTGAGAAAATATGCAGAGGAGCACCAGGCGCAGCAGGAAACTGGCAAAAGTGACGTTAACAATTAGAAAAAATGAGTTGACAATTGTAAAAGATTATGCTAGTATTTGGTTACGATCAGGATGGAACGATAATGATTCCATCCTGTTTTTCAATTGTGAAAGTTTGAACAAGGAATTTGGTTCCGCTTACAGTGCTCTTAATTCGGGCAGCATTGCCCAAAAACATACAAAAACCCCTTGCAACCGGCACCGCTGCTGGAATTAAGAGGCGGGATATTCACCACTCCGGTGAATATCCCGCTTTCGGCGTCAGCCCCCCGCCGCGGCCGGCGACAGGCGGTTTTTTAGAAATAATCCCACATTTTGGCTGCAAAAATATGCAAAATTGGGGATTTGGGGTATTGGAAAAAGGGACAAGATATGCTATACTTAGCACGCTAGGCATTAAAATTGAGAAATTTTTTAAGTGCAGGCCCGACAGATGGTAAAAAATGGTGCGGTTTTTGGACGGCACAGCATACGTGACGACGAAGTCATGCCTATGAAGTGGGTGTGGCTTTTTTCTTGACAAAACCAAATTTTTCCATGCGGGCAGAGACAAAGAGGAGAGAGAGTTATGAAATTGAATGCAAAGAAAGTGATGAGCCTTATGATGGCCGGCCTTCTGGCGGCTGCTTCCCTCACCGCGTGCGGCGGTTCCGGAAACGGTGCAAAGGAGACCACCGCGGCCCAGGCGGACGCGGCGGCGGGCAAGGAGAACGCGGCGGATTCCGGTGAGAAGAAGGTGCTGCGCGTGGCTATGGAGTGCGCCTACGCGCCCTACAACTGGACCCAGCCCGACAATTCCAACGGCGCGGTTCCGATTGTGGACAGCAACGAGTACGCCAACGGCTACGACGTGATGATGGCCAAGAAGATCAGCGAGGAGTTAGGCTATGAGCTGCAGATCGTGCGTCTGGACTGGGATTCCCTGATTCCGGCCGTGCAGTCCGGACAGGTTGACTGCGTGATCGCGGGTCAGTCTATCACCGCGGAGCGTCTGGCTGCGGTGGATTTCAGCGAGCCGTACTACTACGCCTCCATCGTGACCCTGACCAAGAAGGACAGCCCCTACGCCTCCGCCAAGAGCGTGGCAGACTTAAAGGGCGCCACCTGCACCTCCCAGCAGAGCACCATCTGGTATAACAACTGCCTGCCCCAGATCGAGGACGGGAACGTGCTTCCCGCGACCGCAAACGCACCGGACATGCTGATGTCCTTAAACGCCGGCAAGTGCGATATCGTTGTGACCGACCAGCCCACCGGCAAGGGCGCGCTGATCGCGTATCCGGACTTCGTGATGCTGGAATTCGGCGGCGGCGAGAATGATTTCCAGGTGACCGAGGAGGACATCAACATCGGTATCTCCATGAAGAAGGGCAACACCGAGTTAAAGTCCGCGATCGACAGCGTTCTGACCAAGATGACGAAGGATGACTACTCCAAGATGATGGACGAGGCGATTACCGTACAGCCGCTGTCCAACTGATCATTCAGGAAAAGCGATACAATTGAGGAGAATGAAATATGCCAACAGATTTTTTAGGCCGTGTACTGGTCGTATTTAACCGATATGGAATGTCCATGCTCCATGGCGCGGGCGTCAGCATGGGAATCGCCCTGGTGGGTACGGTGATCGGCTGCGCCATCGGATTTGCAGTGGGTATCGTGCAGACAATCCCCTCCGAGAAGGGGGACAACCCGTTAAAGCGGGGCGTGCTCTGGGTGGTGAAGCTGGTGCTCAACATCTATGTGGAGTTTTTCCGCGGCACCCCCATGATGGCTCAGGCCATGTTCATCTACTACGGACTGTTTCCGCTGTTAAATGTCAACATGTCCATGTGGGGGGCAGCATATTTCATTCTGTCCATCAACACGGGCGCTTACATGGCTGAGACGGTGCGCGGCGGAATCCTTTCCATCGACGTCGGACAGACCGAGGGCGCCAAGTCCATCGGCATGACGCACGTTCAGACCATGCTCTACGTGATTCTGCCCCAAGCCCTGCGCAACATTATGCCGCAGATCGGCAACAACCTGATCATCAACATCAAGGACAGCTGCGTGCTCTCCGTGATCGGCACCGCCGAGCTGCTGTACAAGACCAAAGCGGCCGCGGGCGCGCTGTACATGAACTTTGAGACTTACACCATCACCATGGTGATGTACTTTATCATGACATTCACCTGCTCCCGAATCCTGCGCCATCTGGAGAACAAGATGGACGGGCCGGACAACTACGATCTGGCGACCACGGACACCCTGGCTTACACCAGCGGCATGATCCGTTTCCCGGATGAAAAGAAGGAGGACGCGTGATGAAGGGCGACAGAATTTTAGAGATCCGCCATTTGAGCAAGACATTCGGCAGCAACCCGGTGCTGCGCGACATCGATTTTTCCGTCAACAGCGGGGACGTGACCTGTATCATCGGGGCCTCCGGCTCCGGAAAATCCACGCTGCTGCGCTGCCTGAACATCCTGGAGACGCCCACCACGGGCGAGATCCTGTACCACGGGGACAACATCGTGGGGGGCAAGGTCAACGCCGCCCAGTACCGCTCCCGGGTGGGAATGGTGTTCCAGAGCTTTAACCTGTTCAACAACATGAACGTGCTGGAGAACTGCATGATCGGCCAGACCAAGGTGCTGGGAAAGAGCAAGGAGGAGGCCAAGAAGAACGCGCTGTTCTACCTGGAGAAGGTGGGCATGGCGCCCTACATCAACGCCAAGCCCAAGCAGATTTCCGGCGGACAGAAGCAGCGCGTGGCCATCGCCCGCGCCCTGGCAATGGAGCCGGAGCTTCTGCTCTTCGACGAGCCGACCTCCGCTCTGGACCCCCAGATGGTGGGCGAGGTGCTGGAGGTTATGCGCAACCTGGCCAGCGAGGGCATGACCATGATCATCGTGACCCACGAGATGGCCTTTGCCCGCGACGTATCCACCCGCGTGGTGTTCATGGCGGGCGGCGTAATCGCCGAGGAGGGCGCGCCGAAGGATATCTTCGAGAACCCGCAGAATCCACAGACCAAGGAATTCTTGGGGCGGTTTATGCGCGGATAATAGGAAGCAGAGATTGGAAGGACCTTTTCCCTGCGGTTTAACGCCGCGGGGGAAGGTCCTTTTTGCGGGAAAAGGCCCGGCGGATGTTCTGCCGGGCCCTTCTGGGACTACCTGGTCCCGTCCGCCGCGTCGACCGCCTTGGCGAGGTAGGGATATAATTCCTCGTAGGACTCCCGCTCCGCGTCGCTCTGGGGCAGGGACGGGATCAGCCCCGTGCAGTCCCTGGCGGAGCAGGTCATGAGATCAATGTCGCAGTCTTCCTTGTGGTTCATGCCGGATCACCTCCTGAGTTTCTAAAAAAGCCGCCTAAGCGTGCACGGTTATTGTGCGCCCTGGCGGCCTTTTTTCGTCTGGGGATTGCCGGTGAATCAGGAAATTACCGGGTGTTAAGTGCTGCCTCGATGAAGCCCTTAAACAGCGGATGGGGCCGGTTGGGCCGGGATTTTAGCTCCGGATGCGCCTGGGTGGCCACAAACCACGGGTGGGAGGGAATTTCCACCATCTCCACGATGCGGCCGTCCGGGGACAGGCCGGAGAGCATCATGCCATTGTCCGTAAGAATTTTGCGGTAATCGTTGTTTACCTCGTAGCGGTGGCGGTGGCGCTCATGGATGGTCTCAGAGCCGTAGAGGGCAAACGCCCGGGAGGTCTTGTCCAGCACGCAGGGATAGGAACCCAGCCGCAGGGTGCCGCCGATGTCCTCCACGCCGTTCTGGTCGGGCATGAGGTGGATCACCGGGTGGGTGGTGGACGGATCCAGCTCCACGCTGTGGGCATCCTTTAAGCCGGCCACATTCCGGGCAAACTCCACGATGGACAGCTGCATGCCCAGACAGAGGCCGAGGAACGGGATTCCTTTCTCTCTGGCGTACTGGATCGCGCAGATTTTCCCCTCGACGCCGCGGTCTCCGAAGCCGCCGGGCACCAGGATTCCCTTCACGTCCCCGAGGAGCTCCGCCGCGTTTTCCTTTGTCACGGTCTCGGAGTCCACCCACTTGATTTCCACGTTCGCGCGGTTTGCCACGCCGCCGTGCTTTAAGGCCTCGACCACGGAGATGTAGGCGTCGTGCAACTGGATATATTTTCCAACCAGCGCAATCCTTACATCGCTTTCGGGGTGTTTCCATGCCTCGATCATGGCTCTCCAGTCCTCAAGCTCGGGCTCGGGGCAGTCTAAGTGGAGGCATTCGCAGGCCACCTGGGCCAGGTGCTCTTCTTCCATCACAAGGGGAACCTCGTAGAGCACGTCCACATCCAGATTTTGGAGTACGTGAGTTGGGGGAACATTACAGAAAAGGGCAATTTTGCTGCGGATATTGTCGTCAAGGGGACGCTCGGAGCGGCAGACCAGGATGTCGGGCTGAATGCCCATGCCCTGCAGATCTTTGACGCTGGCCTGGGTGGGCTTTGTCTTGAGCTCGCCGGAGGCTTTCAGATAGGGAATGAGAGTGACGTGGATGATGCAGGCGTTTTCGGGGCCTACCTCATGTTCAAATTGGCGGATGGCTTCTAAGAAGGGCTGGCTCTCGATGTCGCCCACGGTGCCGCCCACCTCGATGATGGCGATTTCCGTCTCATCGGCGGAGTAGTTGCGGTGGAACCGGCTCTTGATCTCGTTGGTGATATGGGGGATCACCTGGACCGTGCCGCCTCCGAAGTCCCCGCGGCGCTCCTTCTGTAGGACCGTCCAGTAGACTTTCCCGGTGGTCACGTTGGAGTTCTTTGTCAGGCTCTCGTCGATAAAGCGCTCGTAGTGGCCCAGATCTAAGTCCGTCTCCGCGCCGTCGTCGGTGACGAAGACCTCGCCGTGCTGGACCGGATTCATGGTCCCGGGGTCGATGTTGATATAGGGATCAAACTTCTGCATGGTCACTTTGTAGCCTCTGGCTTTTAAAAGACGGCCGAGAGACGCAGCGGTGATTCCCTTTCCAAGTCCGGAAACGACGCCGCCAGTGACAAATACATATTTTACTGGCATAAATTATACCTCCTTCTTCCGATAATATAATAGTGTGGCGCTTGGACAAAAAAATAACCCATATATTATACAACCAGTCTTTTTAGATTGCTAGGAGTTTTTTCAAATTTTTAATAATTTTAACTGTTCTTTTCTTGATTTATGGGGAGACTGACACTATAATGGTAGAGAATGGGTTTTAATAGACAGACAGCGATGGGACAGCCCATTCAGAGGGAGATTTACACATATGGATAATAACAAAAAGACAGACCCGAACGCTCCAAAGACGAACTGGCAGACCGTGTCAATGCTCATTGTGGCGGCTCTGATCACGTTCATACTGGTCACGGGCATGCGCGGCATGATCGATGCCAGCAAGACCCAGGAGCTGACGTATAACGAGTTTGTGAAGCTGGTAGATGCGGGGAATGTGGAGTCCGTCAGCGTCGGGAACACGAAGATTACCGTGATTCCCAAGAAGGGCGTGCCCGGATATTCCCGTGAGATCAACTACTTTGTGGTGCGGATTGAGGGGGACTACAGCTTTGTGGACCGCCTGCTGGCGAACAACGTGGACACCACGCGCGAGTCCCGCGACAACGGCATGATCCTTGCCACTGTGCTCAACTATGCGATTCCGTTCCTGTTTTTGGTATTCTTAATGAACTTTACCATGCGGCGCATGGGCGGCGGCGGAATCATGGGCGTGGGCAAGAGCAACGCGAAGATGTACGTACAGAAGGAGACCGGAGTCACGTTCAAGGACGTGGCCGGAGAGGACGAGGCGAAGGAGTCCCTGACGGAGATTGTGGACTTCCTGCACAACCCCGGCAAGTACACCAGGATCGGCGCCAAGCTGCCGAAGGGTGCGCTGCTTGTGGGCCCGCCCGGAACCGGTAAGACGCTTCTCGCCAAGGCGGTGGCCGGCGAGGCGCACGTGCCGTTCTATTCCCTGTCCGGCTCCGACTTTGTGGAGATGTTCGTGGGCGTGGGCGCTTCCCGTGTCCGCGACCTGTTCAAGAACGCGGCGGAGAACGCGCCGTGTATCATCTTTATCGACGAGATCGACGCCATCGGCCGCAGCCGTGACAGCCGCATGGGCGGCAACGACGAGCGAGAGCAGACCTTAAACCAGCTGCTCTCCGAGATGGACGGCTTCGACTCCACCAAGGGACTTCTGGTGCTGGCGGCGACCAACCGGCCGGAGATTCTGGACCCCGCGCTGCTGCGCCCCGGTCGTTTCGACCGCCGGGTGGTTGTGGAGCGGCCGGACTTAAACGGGCGTATCAATATTCTGAAGGTGCACTCCAAGGATGTGCTGTTGGATGACACCGTGGACTTCAAGGAGATCGCCTTAGCCACCTCCGGCGCAGTGGGCGCGGATCTGGCCAACATGATGAACGAGGCGGCCATCAACGCCGTCAAGCACGGGCGCCAGGCAGTGTCCCAGAAGGATCTGTTCGAGGCCGTGGAAGTGGTGCTTGTGGGCAAGGAGAAGAAGGACCGGATCATGAACCAGGAGGAGCGCCGGATCGTGTCCTACCACGAGGTGGGCCACGCGCTGGTGAGCGCGCTCCAGAAGCACTCCGAGCCGGTGCAGAAGATCACCATCGTTCCCCGGACCATGGGAGCCCTGGGCTACGTGATGAACGTGCCCGAGGAGGAGAAATACCTGAATACAAAGAAAGAGCTGGAAGCCATGCTGGTGGAAGCTCTTGCCGGCCGCGCCGCCGAGGAGCTGGTGTTCGACAGTGTCACCACGGGCGCGTCCAACGATATCGAGAAGGCCACCAACCTGGCCCGGGCCATGATCACCCAGTACGGCATGTCCGAGAAGTTCGGGCTGATGGGGCTTGAGACCAGGGAGAACCAGTACCTGTCCGGCCGCAATGTGCTCAACTGCAGCGAAGCCACGGCAGGGGAGATCGACCTGGAGGTTATGCGGATCCTGAAGGAGTCCTACGAGGAGGCCAAGCGCCTGCTCTCCGAGAACCGGGAGGCCATGGACCAGATCGCCGCGTTCCTGATCGAGAAGGAGACCATCACGGGCAAGGAGTTCATGAAGATCTTCCGCCGCGTGAAGGGAATCCCCGAGCCGCCTGAGGAAGAAAAGACGGATGAGGCGGAAGGCAAGAACGGCAATTTGCCGGGAGCTGACGGCGGACAGATGGGGCAGGAGAACGGGGTCAATGGTCAGGCAGGCCAGGGATGGAGCCAGACAGGGCAGCCAGGCCAGCCGGGACAGCCAAGCCAGCCGGTACTGCCGCAGGATGGACAGAATAGCCAGTATGGCCAGTATGGTCAGGCGGGACCGGGATGGAACCAGCCGGGGCAGCCGATGATGCCAGGGCAGGGATGGAGCCAGCCAGGCCAGCCAGGGCAGCCAGGCCAGCCAGGCCAGCCGATGAGGCCGCAGGATGGGCAGAACGGCCAGAATAGCCAGTATGGCCAGCCGATGATGCCGCAGAACGGGCAGAACGGCCAGTACGGCCAGCCGGTCCAGGGGTGGACACAGCCGGGACAACCGGCCCAGCCAGGACAGCCGGCCCAGCCGCCAAACAGCGCGGATCAGCAGTCTGGAAATCCACAGTAGACAAATCATATAACATGCTGAGATAGACACGAATGTGGGCTTTTGCCTTGAGCGGTCAACCGCTTTGGGCAAAAGCCCGCTTTCTGCATAGAAGTAGAAGCCCGGCCGGATGTCCGCCGTTCTCGGGTGGGTGGCAGTTTGGCGGAAATATTGAAAAAGTGAGAGGGAAGGTCAAATGAAGATTATCGATGCGCACTTACATTTTTGCCCGGGGAAGGAGTATTTTGACTCCATCGCCGTGGCGGCGGGGCATGAGAACACGGAGGAGCATCTGCGGGAACAGTATCAAAAACTGGGAATCGTGCACGGGATCGTGATGGGAAACCGGGGGCTGGACTGCCGGGAACACCGGTATCCGCGGGAGCTCAGCTACTGTGTGGGGATCGACGGCGAGGAGCTTCGGGGCGGGAGCCTGGACCAGAGGGCGATCGATCAAATCGAGGAGAACCTGCGCCGGACGGACTGCGTCGGAATCAAGCTCTACCCCGGGTACAACTCGGTGTACGTGTCGGATCCGGTCTTTGAGCCGGTGTATGAGCTGGCCCAGTGCTACCGCAAGCCGGTGGCGATCCACACCGGGGCCACGGCCGGCTCCAACGCCCTTCTCAAATACAGTCACCCGCTGACGCTGGACGAGGCGGCGGTGGCCCACCCGCAGGTGCAGTTTGTGATGTGCCACATCGGGAATCCGTTTTTGATGGACGCGGCTGCGGTGCTGGAGAAAAATGAAAATATTGCGGCGGACCTGTCCGGGCTCTGGGAGCAGCGGATGGACGTGGAGGCGTTCTGCCGGGAGAAGCGCGGGTACGTGGACGCGCTGATGACCTGGATTGAGTATGTGAACAACTACGACAAGTTCATGTATGGGACCGACTGGCCGCTTGTAAACATGGGCGATTACATAGAGTTTATTGAGAGGCTGATCCCGGAAAAAGCGTGGGAGAAGGTGTTCTATGAGAACGCGGTGAGGATTTATGGGCTGACGGTCTGAGTTTTATAAAATTTTCCTTCTGTCCCTGTAACATTTCCGCCTCCCCCGACACCAATTAACAGAAGGAGGAAAACATATATGGATTCCATGGAAGAGATCTATCGGAAACACGCGAAGATGGTATATGGTTTTCTCTTGACCCGGACGCAGGACCCGGATTTGGCGGAGGAGCTGACACAGGAGACGTTTTACCAGGCGGTGAAGAACATCGGCAGGTTCCGCCAGGAGAGCAGCGTGGCCACCTGGCTTTGCGGCATCGCGAAAAATATCTGGATGGACTGGCTCAGAAAGCGGAAGCGCCATGTGCCCCTTGAGGAGGCCGCCGAGGTGGCGGTGGACTCGGCGGAGGAGGAGACGTTCCTTGCCTGGGACAGCGTCCGGATCCTGCGGCTGGTGCACGGCCTGGAGGACCCCATGCGGGAGGTGATGTATCTCCGCCTGGTGGGAAATCTGACCTTTGGGCAGATCGGCGAGATCATGGGCCGGAGCGAGAACTGGGCGAGAGTAACCTATTACCGTGGGAAGGAAAGAGTGATAAAGGAGGCGGAACAGCGATGAGTCACAGGATACCTTGTGAAGTGATACAGGATTTGCTGCCTTTGTACGCGGACGGCCTGACGAGTGAAGCCACAAACCGGGAGATCCGGGAGCACCTCGCGCAGTGCGACGGGTGCAGGGAGCAGTATGAGCGGATGAAGCGGGAGGTGGAGAGCGAAATTTCCGCGGAGAGGGCCGAGAAGGACGAGATCGATTTCCTGAAAAAGGTGAAGCGGCGCGGCCGCCGGAACGTGCTCATCGGGATAGCTGTGGTGCTCCTCGCGGTTTTGGGCGCGCTGTTTGCGAAGCTGTTTGTGATCGGATCCCCCACGGACGCCTACGTCGTCACCTACACCAACGTGAACGGCGGGCATGTCCAGGCGGGCGGCGCGTTCTACGGCTCGGCGGAGGTCTACAGCCGATACCGGCTAAAGAAGGCGGACGATGGCACCCGGGAGCTTGTGATTTACGCCTGCCTGGCATCGCCCTGGAACCGAAACGGCGTCTTCAATCTGGATCTAAAGCTTCCGCCTGCGGGGCAGCGGCTGGACATCAACGGCGTGACGGTGGAGAGCGACGGGACTGTGATCGGCAAGAAGGCCAACGATCTGTATAAAGCGAAGAATCCCTATATTGGGGACGCCTCCGCCGACGGGCGGTTAAGTGGGGCGCTGGGGATCGGTCGGGATTTGGGAAGCTTTAAGAATGAGCTTCAGACCACCGCAGAACCCTATGGGTGGACGCTGCATTTTGAGGAGAGCACCGCCAACTCCGCGGTGCTTGACGAGAAAATGAAGGGTTATGCGTGCGCCCTGATTGCGCTGACGGATAATCTGGGCGAGGTGAGCTGGACCTACACGGTGGAGCTGGCGGACGGGCCGGTGCAGAGAAGCCGCACCGTGACGGAGGAGGAGTGTTCCCAGTATTTGGGAGAGCCGGTCAAGTCATTCGCCGAGAGCCCGAGACGGGTGCAGGAGCTGCTGGAATTGTTGGGGATAGAGTGAAAAATTGGTGGGTGATTGCTGGAAATTCTGTGTGAATTCAATGCGATGAAATTGATTATGGAGCGGGGCCGTGCATGTGCCCCGCTTTTGCAGTTTATTTTAAAGATTTCTGTCATTAAGATTTCGGCCCCTTCGGCCTGGCCTTTCTCGGAGTCACGCCAAAGCTCTGCTTATAAGCGCGGAGAAAGGTGGAGTAGTTGGTGAAGCCCGCCTGGAAGCAGGCCTGGGTGGCGCTGGCGCGCCCGGTCCGGATCAGCTCATCCGCCAAGGCCAGGCGCTTCTGGGTGATGTAGCCTCCAACGGTGCAGCCGGTCTCCCGGCGGAACAGGCGCATCATGTGGTAGGGGCTCAGGCAGCACTCTCTGGCCAAATGGTCGATGGGGAGCGGTTCGCCCAGATGGCTGCTGATGTAGGAGATCAGCCCGGACACCCGGTAGTCCATGGAGCCGGTGTGCAGGTAGGAGGCCTGGCCCTCGAGGGCAGCCCGGTTGAGGCGGATCAGAAATTCCAACAGCAGCACGCGGCCATAGAGGGGGCCGGCGAACTCCTCGGGGCGGTCCAGGGCGCGCTCCAGGCGCCGGGCCAGGTCCATCAGCTGTCCGCGGTCCTCCACCTCCGGGCGGAGCACGCTTGAGTGGCGGTAGCGGGCGGTGAGAAAGCAGCTCTCGAGCGGATCCGGGGCCGCGTACTCCTGGAGGAAGGCGGGGGACAGGTAGAGGATGATGCGCTCATAGGGGCTTTGGTCTCCCACATGAGGGCAGTGGATCTCCCCGCGGTTTACCAGCACGATGTCCCCGGGCTTCAGGGGGTAGCTGCGGCCCTCCACCACGTACTCCACCTGGCCGCCAAGAAACAGCAGGATTTTGCAGAAATCGTGGTAGTGGGGCTTGTAATCCTCGGCCGAAAGGTCCGTCAGGTGGAACGGGCGGTAATCTGCGGTGAGGTAGCCCTGCTTTGGGGCGGATTCTGGATTAGCGGGTTCCCGCTGGACGGGCTCCCACGGTGTGGGCTTTTGCGGGGCGGTCCCGGGATTAGCGGGCTTTTGGGGCTTTTGCGGGGCGGTCCCGGGATTAGCGGATTCCTGCTGGGTGGCCGCGCCCCGCGTCCCCTCCCCCTTCACATGGCCTCCGCCCACATCCGTTCCTATTTCTAATTTCCGTACCTCTGCCATATTCCGCCGCCTCCTTCCAACCCATGCCGCCTACATCTTCCTTCCATTATACGAAACATAGAGCAGGATTTGCAATATTTTTGCGCATAATCCATATATTTTTGCAATTAAATGCCTGATATAATGAATTCAACAGTGTTTTTTCAACCGATGAGCGGAGGGAATGAAATGAAGGCAGTTGTGGAAAAATATCATGGACTGGGGAATGATTATCTGGTGTTTGACCCGAATAGAAATAAGCTGAAGCTGAACGCGGCCAACGTGGCGCTTCTTTGCAACCGGAATTTTGGGGTGGGAGCGGACGGCGTGCTGGAGGGGCCCATCCTTGAGGAGGACCGGATTTCCATGGTGGTCTGGAACCCGGACGGGAGCGTCACCCAGCGCAGCGGCAACGGGGTCCGCATCTTCGCCAAGTATCTGAAGGACGCGGGCTACGTGCAGAAGAAGGATTTTCACATCCATACGGCGGCCGGCGAGGCGTCCGTCCACTACTTGAATGAGGAGGGAACGCGGCTGAAGGCGTCCATGGGAAAGGTCTCCTTCTGGAGCGACGACGTGCCGGTGGAGGGCCCGCGCAGGGAGATCATCAACGAGACCATGGTGTTCGGGCGAATCCCCTACCCGGTCACCTGCCTGTCCGTGGGAAACCCGCACTGCGTGATCCTGATGGATGAGATATCGAGGGAGCTGGTGTGCCGTATCGGGCGTTACTCTGAGAGCGCGAAGCAGTTTCCGGAGAAGATCAACACCCAGATCATGAAGGTGATCGACCGCACCCACATCCAGACGGAGGTCTATGAGCGGGGGGCGGGCTACACGCTGGCCTCCGGCAGCGGCTGCTGTGCGGCGGCTGCGGCGGCCTACAGGCTGGGGCTGACCGACCCGAAGATGGTGGTCCAGATGCCAGGCGGAACCCTGGAGATCGAGATCGAGGAGGACGGAACGGTCCTTCTGACCGGGGACGTGGGCTTTGTGGGAACCATGAAGCTTGGGAGCACATTTGTGGAGCAGCTGCGTGCTTTAAAGCCGGATTTATAAATTGGAATGGAATGTCATTCGAAATTGCATTGACAAATAATTTTTCTGCTGGTATTCTTGAGGAAAAGAATAAAACGAGATCATCACTGCAATGGAGCGGACCGCCGGATTTTCGGACAGTAACGGAGCTGCAGGATGGTCTCGTTTCACTTGTTTTAGACGAGAGAGGGAGAAAACAATGAGCAAATACAGTAAGGAAGATATTATTCGCCTTGTGGAAGAGGAGGACGTGGAATTTATCCGCCTGCAATTTACAGATATCTTCGGTATGCTGAAAAACGTCGCGATCACGGCCAGCCAGCTGAGAAAGGCCCTGGACAACCGCTGCATGTTCGACGGCTCCGCCATCGAGGGTTTTGTGCGGATCGATGAGTCCGACATGTACCTGTATCCGGATCTGGATACCTTCGAGATTTTCCCGTGGCGCCCCCAGCAGGGCAAGGTGGCGCGGCTGATCTGCGACGTGTACGGCGTGGACCAGAAGCCCTTTGAGGGCGATCCGCGCTATGTGTTAAAGCGCGCGATCCGCAAGGCGGACGAGATGGGCTACCGCTTCCACGTGGGGCCGGAGTGCGAGTTTTTCCTGTTCCACACGGACGAGGAGGGCAGGCCGACGACAGAGACCCACGAGACCGCGGGCTATTTTGACGTGGCGCCCATCGACCTGGCGGAGAATGTGCGCCGGGACATCGTGCTGAACCTGGAGGACATGGGCTTTGAGGTGGAGGCCTCCCACCACGAGCTGGCGCCGGCCCAGCACGAGATCGACTTCCAGTACGGGGACGTGCTGCGCTCCGCGGACAATATCATGACCTTCAAGATGGCGGCCAAGACCATCGCCAAGCGCCACGGCCTGCACGCCACCTTCATGCCCAAGCCCAAGGAAGGGGTCAACGGCTCCGGAATGCACATCAACATGTCCCTGGCGGACCAGTGCGGAAACAACATGTTTGTGGACGAGAAGGACCCTCTGGGCCTCAGCGCCACCGCCTACTACTTTATGGCGGGAATTCTGCACCACATGAAGGCCATGACCATCCTGACAAACCCTCTCGTCAACTCCTACAAGCGGCTGATCCCCGGCTACGACGCGCCCATCTACATCGCATGGTCGGCGACCTCCAACCGCAGCTCACTGATCCGCCTGCCCTCCTCCAAGGGGACCAGCACGCGCATCGAGCTGCGCTGCCCGGACTCGGCCATGAACCCGTATCTGGCGTTAGCGGCCTGCCTGCGCGCGGGTCTGGACGGAATTGAGAAGAAGATGAAGCTTCCGGAGTGCGTTCAGGGCAACATGTTCACCATGGACCCGGAGGACTTAGAGCGCCGCGGGGTGGAGCGGATTCCCGAGACTCTGGGGGACGCCATCGAGGCCTTCGAGAAGGACGCATTTATCCGGGAAGTTCTGGGGGAACATATCTTTCACAAGTATCTGGAGGCCAAGGCCAAGGAATGGAGAGATTTCCGGGCGCAGGTGACAGACTGGGAAGTGAGCGAATATTTATATAAATATTGACGCGGCTGATTTGCAGAACGTGCGCGGGCAGGTATGCCGGCTTACCGGGAGGTGAGGTATGTGACAAATATAATCGTAGCGTTCTCCAAGCCGGAGGATGGGAAAAATATAAAGGGAATCCTAATGCGCAACGGATTTCAGGTGGTTGCGGTCTGTACCTCCGGGTCCCAGGCAATTGCGGCGGCGGAGAGCGTGAGCGGGGGAATCCTGGTCAGCGGGTACCGGTTTGAGGATATGATGTACGACGAGCTGCACCAGTACCTCCCCTCCTCGGTGGATATGCTTTTGATCGCCTCACCCAACCGGTGGAGCGGCCAGAATCCGAGAAATGTGATCTGCCTTCCCATGCCTCTCAAGGTGCATGACCTGGTGAACACGCTGGAGATGATGGTACAGGCGCAGGAGCGGATCCGAAAAAAGCTGAAGAGCCGGCCGAAGGAGCGAAACGAGGAGGAGCGAAGCCTGATTGTCGAGGCTAAGGAGCTGCTCATGGAGCGGAACAATATGACCGAGTCGGAGGCCCACCGCTATATCCAGAAATGCAGCATGGACAGTGGCACAAACCTGGTGGAGACGGCGCAGATGGTGATCAGCCTGATACATGTGTGAGGTGGAGAAGATGAATTTTACAAAGATGCAGGGCATCGGAAACGACTATGTTTATGTAAATTGTTTTGAGGAGGCGGTCCCGGACCCGCAGGCGGCGGCGCGCTATGTCAGCGACCGCCATTTTGGGATCGGGTCGGATGGGCTGATTCTGATCTGCCCCTCAGAGGTGGCGGACTGCCGCATGGATATGTACAATGCGGACGGCTCCCAGGGGACCATGTGCGGCAACGGCGTCCGCTGCGTGGGGAAGTACGCCTACGACCACGGCATCGTGCCCCAGGAGCGCAGAAGTTTGACGGTGGAGACGCTGGCCGGGATCAAGACGATCAACTTTACGGTCCGCGAGGAGCGGGGGCAGCTTGTGGCGGATATGCTGACTGTGGATATGGGGGAGGCGAAGCTGACCTCAGAGCTCCCGGAGGCCATCACGGTGAGCGGGGAGCAGTACCGCTTCGTGGGGATCAACGTGGGCAATCCCCATGCGGTCTATTTCGTGGATGCCATCGACGGGCTGAATCTGGAGGCCATGGGGCCGTCCTTTGAGCTTCACCCGCGCTTTGCGCCGGACCGGGTGAACACGGAGTTTATCCAGCTGGTGGACCGGAACCATATCCGAATGCGGGTATGGGAGCGGGGCAGCGGTGAGACGTGGGCCTGTGGAACCGGGGCGACGGCCAGCGCAGCGGCGGCCATCATGCTGGGCCACACGGAGGACGAGGTGGAGGTGGAGCTTCGGGGCGGGAGCCTTGTGATCCGCCTGGACCGGGAGAGCGGCCACCTGTTCATGACCGGGCCTGCGGTGGAAGTTTTCAGGGGATCCATTGACATTCCCGAACATTTGTAATTAGTGATAACAAACTCTCAGAGACCGACGGACACGAAGGCGTGTCCGGGAATGTGGCGGACACATTCCGGGTTTCTGGGAGTATTTATTTTTTCCGGGGCAGTTTTCCCGCATCGCCTGGACTGCGGGGGCGGAGAACGGCCGGAACCTTGAGGAGGAGACTTAAAATATGTTTGCGATCAATGAGAACTACTTGAAGCTTCCGGGCAGTTACCTGTTTTCCGACATTGCGAGGAAGGTGGCGGCCTACCAGAGCGCACACCCGGACCGCCGGATCATCCGGCTGGGAATCGGGGATGTGACGAAGCCCCTTGCCCCCGCCATCGTTGAGGCGCTGCACCGGGCGGTGGACGAGATGGGCGATGCCGCGCACTTTCACGGATATGCCCCGGAACTGGGGTATGATTTTCTGAGGGAGACGATTGTGGATAAGGATTACCGCGCCCGTGGCTGCCGGATGGAGGCGGACGAGATTTTCATCTCCGACGGGGCCAAGAGCGACTGCGGGAATATCCAGGAGATTTTCGGGGCAGATTGCCGCATCGCGGTGTGCGACCCCGTGTACCCGGTCTATGTGGACTCCAACGCGATGGCGGGGCGGGCCGGGGAGTACGACCCGGCCACCGGCAGGTGGAGCAATGTGATCTACATGCCCTGCACGGCGGAGAACGGCTTTGTGCCGGAGCTTCCCGGCGAGCGGCCCGACATGATCTACCTGTGCGTGCCCAACAATCCCACCGGCACGGCGCTCACGCGGGATCAGTTAAAGGTGTGGGTGGATTACGCCAACGAGAACGGGGCGGTGATTCTCTACGACGCGGCCTACGAGGCGTACATCTCCGAGGAGGACGTGCCCCACAGCATCTTTGAGATCGAGGGGGCCAGGACATGCGCCATCGAGTTTCGTTCCTTCTCCAAGAACGCGGGATTCACGGGCCTGCGCCTGGGCTTTGTGGCGCTGCCGAAGGAGCTGATGTGCGGGAACGTGTCGCTCCACAGCCTCTGGGCGCGGCGCCATGGCACCAAATTCAACGGGGCACCCTACATTGTCCAGCGGGCCGGGGAGGCCGTGTACTCCGAGGAGGGGGAGCGCCAGGTGAAGGAGCAGGTGGCCTTCTACATGAGAAACGCGCGTGTGATCGGCGAGGGATTGAGGGAGGCAGACTATAAGGTGTTCGGCGGCGTCAATTCTCCCTACATCTGGCTCAGGGTGCCGGAGGGCATGACCAGCTGGCAGTTCTTCGACGCCCTGCTTGAGCGGGCCGGCGTGGTCGGGACGCCCGGCTGCGGCTTTGGGCCAAGCGGCGAGGGCTATTTCAGGCTGACCGCGTTCGGAACCTACGAGAACACGGTGGAGGCGGTGCGGCGGATCCAGGCCATGGAAATCTGATCTGGGGCCCGCAACTTTGGGCCTGCAACTTTAAAAATCAGGTTGACAAGCCGGAAAAATCAGTTTATGATACGAACAGAGAAAATTTTATAAGAATTGATCGGGCAAAAGCGTTCGGACCAAAGGTTCGGGCGCTTTTATGCTAGTTTGGCGCCCGCAGCGAGAAACTTAAGATTTGGGAGGAAGAGAGATGGACGATATTGACCGCAAGATACTGAAGCTGCTGCAGGAGAACGCACGCATGTCTTTGAAGACGATTGCAGAGAAGACCTTTCTGTCCTCGCCGGCCGTGTCCGCCCGGATTGAGCGGCTGGAGAAGGACGGAATCATCGGGGGCTACCACGCGTACGTGGATCCCATGAAGCTGGGCTACCACATACTGGCCTTCATCAACCTGGACGTGGTGCCGGAGGACAAGCCGAAGTTTTACGCCTACGCAAACGATGTCCCCAATGTGCTGGAGTGCAGCTGTGTGACCGGGGAGTACTCTATGCTCATGAAGGTGGCGTTCCAGAGCACCATGGATCTGGATATTTTCATCGGACAGCTCCAGAAGTTCGGAAAGACCAGCACACAGATCGTGTTTTCCACCCAGGTAGGGCCCCGGGGTGTGGATGTGGACGAAATTTAATTGACAGATAGGGCAACATTCGGCGGTCCTTCACATATGGTATAGTGAGAGAATATTTGTTTCTCCAAGGTGAATTGTGAAGGAGTGTCCGAGATGGCAGAAAGAAAGACGGTTATCATCGACGCAGGCCACGGCGGGGAGAATCCCGGCGCCGTCTACAATGGGCGGCAGGAAAAGGACGATGCCCTCCGCCTGGCTCTGGCAGTTGGAAATATATTGGAACAAAGTGGTGTGAATGTGCTCTTTACACGGGTGGACGATGTGTTTGACACGCCGCTCGAGAAGGCGCAGATGGGCAATTTGTCGGGGGCGGATTATTTTATCTCCATCCACCGCAACGCCATGCCCATTCCCGGCAGCGCCTCCGGCGTGGAGGTGCTGGTATACAAGGATCAGGGCGTGCCGGCCCTTTTGGCCGAGAACATCAGCCGCAATCTGGCCGAGGCGGGATTTATGGATCTGGGCGTGAAGGAGCGGCCGGGACTCATTGTCCTGCGCAGAACCCGGATGCCCGCGGTTTTGGTGGAGGCGGGCTTCATCGACAACCCGGAGGATAACCAGTTTTTTGACGAGAATTTTGAGAACATAGCGCGTGGGATCGCCGACGGCGTGCTCGAGACCATCCGGCAGCGGGAGATGGAGCGCCCGGAGTACTACCAGGTGCAGGTGGGCGCGTTTCGGGACCGGGTTCCCGCGGAGCGGCTGCTAAGCGAGTTAAAGAGCCGCGGGTTTCCCGCATTTATGGTGTACGACGACGGCTTCTACAAGGTTCGCGCGGGCGCGTTCCTCAACATGGACAACGCGGCCAACATGGAGCGGATCCTGAGAAATATGGGATACCAGACGTTCATGGTGCGTGAGCGGGCAGTGTACTAAAAAGAGGTATGGCGGACCGCCGCGGGGAAATCTTTCCTTGCGGCGGCCTTTCCTTATGGGGCGGATTCCGGTATAATGGAAGAAAAAGAGGGGAAGAGGGAAGATGGAGCGATGTGAGTGGTGCGAGGCCAACGAGCTTCTGCGGACATACCATGACCGGGAGTGGGGCGTGCCGGTGCACGATGACCGGAAGCTGTTTGAGTTTCTGATGATGGAGGTCATGCAGTGCGGGCTCAACTGGAACCTGGTGCTGCACAAGCGGGAGATCTTTCGGGGCTGCTTCGACGGCTTTGACTACGACCGGATTGCAGCCTATGGGGAGGAGAAGATCGCAGAGATTATGGACACGCCGGGCATGATCCGCTCGCCACGGAAAATCCGCGCCGTGATCCACGACGCCCAGTGTTTCCAAAAGGTCCGGCAGGAGTTTGGCAGCTTCGACCGCTACCTCTGGGCCTACACGGACGGGAAGACCCAGGTGGTGGAGAGCCACTTAAAGGGATGGGTGGCCAAAAACGGGTTGTCCGACCGCATAAGCGCGGACCTAAAGCGGCGGGGGTTTAAATATCTGGGGTCGGTGACGATCTACGCCTACATACAGTCCTGCGGGCTGGTCAACGACCACGCGAAGGGGTGTTTCCGGCGGGAGGAGATCAACCGGGAGTATGAAATTTGGCGGATGGAGGAGGATGTTGAGTAGGGGAGTGGTTTCATAAACCGGGTGTCCTTTGGCCGGCAATGTGGTATAATTAAGGCGTGACAGGCGGTGTTGTTGTCCACAGGCGGTTGACACGGCGCAACCGCGGAAGGAGCGTGATGTTATGAAGGATGGAAAACGGTTGGTTATCACCATCGGAAGGCAGTTCGGCAGCGGCGGCCGGGAGGTTGGATCCAGGCTGGCCGAGGAGCTGGGGCTGGGATTTTATGACAAGAACATTCTTCGCATGAACTCGGACGAGAGCGGAATCAAGGAGAGCTACTACCATCTGGCGGATGAGCGGCCGGGGAGCAGGCTTCTCTACAAGATCGTCAAGGGGTTGACGCCGGAGCTTGGGGCGCCCTCCTTCGGCTCGGATTTGATCTCCGCGGACAATTTGTTCCGCTTCCAGTCGGAGGTGATCCGGCAGCTGGCGGACGGCGAGGACTGCGTGATCATCGGGCGCTGCGCGGACTACGTGCTGGAGGGGCGGGACGGCCTGGTGCGGGTGTTCCTGTTCGCGGACATGGACTACCGGGTGAAGCGGATCACGGACCTCGGCTACTACGAGGAGAAGGACGTGAAGAAGAACATCAAGCGGATCGACCGGGAGCGCCGGGACTACCACCGGTACTACACAGGACGGGATTGGGAGAATGTGGAAAATTACGACCTGATGCTGAACACGGCCAGCCTTGGAACGGAGGGCGCGGTGAAGGCGATCCGGGAGTACTTGAGGATCAAAGGATATGAGCTGTGAGCGGGGATGACCGCCGCGGCGATGTGAAAACGGCTCCGCGAGGGGCCGTTTTCTTTGTATCTGTGTCCGTCTCCCGGTGGAGATAGGATTTTGAAACAGAAACCGTACCAAGCTCAAAGCCGAAGTCCGCAGGAGTGGGGGACAGCAGTTCCTACCTTCTGGATACCGCGCCAGCAGAGCATGGTTCGTTAAATAGTAATCGTATATAGGTTCCAGATGTTTTTTCTCTTGAACCGTGGACAGAAGGTATTGGTTTGATCATACAATACTCGGCTTAAAATGTTGCGACGGCAATTTAAATATTGAGTATACTTTGTATGATCTCTCGGAATCTTGATTGATCATGCCAGAGAATCTGGCAACTGAACATTGAAAAGCAAATATTATCCATGAT
>USJW01000061.1 GCA_900555045.1 uncultured Clostridium sp.
AGCTAAATTTATTAAAAATATAGTTGACAAAAAAGAAAAATATTGTATACTAAAGTCGTGAAGAGAAAGTGCTGGAAATAAAACAAAACCAGAACGAAAGGAGAACAGGTATGATGAAGAGACCTGATATAAACAATTTTTACAGGCAGACGGTGAACACCACACTCAGGGAGCTGTTAAAGGAGGGACCGGTCTTGGCTCCCTGTGTATACGACTGCATGTCCGCGAAGGTGGTGGAGCAGATTGGATTTAAGGCCATGTGCCTGTCCGGGGGAAACCTGGCGATGAGCCTTGTGGGGGTTCCGGACATCGGGCTGGTGTCCTTCGGAGAGCTGTTGGACGCGGTGAGAAGGATCACCTGCTACAATAAGCTGCCGATGATCGTTGACATTGATACGGGATTTGGAAACGAGTTAAGCATCGTTAGAACCTGCGAGCGAATCGCCAACGCCGGGGCTATGGCGGTCCACCTGGAGGACCAAGTGAGCCCAAAGCGCTGCGGCCACATGTCCGGGAGAGAGGTGATCAGCCGCGAGGACTACATATCAAGGCTCAAGGCGGCGAAGTTTGCGCTTGAGGGGACGGACTGCATGCTGATCGCCAGAACGGATTCCTACTCCGTGCTGGGCGTGGAGGAGGCCATCTGGAGAAACAAGGCGGCCTACGACCTGGGGGTTGACATTTCGTTTACGGAGGGCACCCGCACGATGGAGGACATCGAGCGGATTGGAAGAGAGGTTCCAGGGCTGAAAATGTTCGGCATGAACAGCATGGGGGCCAGCCCGAAGGTCACGTTTAAGGAACTGGTCGATTTCGGATATCAGCTGGTAACCGCTCATTTCACGAAGGTTGGGGCGTTAAAGGGCATGTTCAAGCTGGGCCAGTATCTTTACGACGAGGGGACGGACATCCACAATCTGGAGGACGGATATGACAATTTCCAGTCCCATGAAATGTTTGGGATTCACGAGTGGTATCAGCTGGGGGCGCAGTTTAACCCGTCAATCCAGGACGCGAGCGCGATGCACGCTCTCGAGAAAAATAAGTAAAAAACATCAATAGACAAGGAGAAGGAAGTTATGAAGAGAAGACAGGTAATCGCAGTTACAATGGCAGTGTTAGCGGCGTTTGGCCTTACCGCCTGCGGCGGTTCGTCCGCGAAGGGAACGCAGACAGAAGTAGAGGTGCCGAAGACGGAGGCGGTGAAGGAGGGAGAGACGAAGAGCGGAGAAGCTTCCGCAGATGGGGACATTGAGCCTATGGAGCTGATGGCGGGGTGCACCTACAATACCACCTCCGCATCCTACCAGTACTGTCTGAAGTTTGCCGACGAGCTGGAAGCGGTTTCCGGCGGGAAAATGAAGATCAACTGGAATCCGGCCTCCACCCTGGGGAACACCACCCAGCACTACGCAATGTTAAAGGAGGGCACGCTGGACATGTTCAGCACGGCTTTCGATACCGCCTCCACGCTCAAAAATTCGGAGGACTTTAACGCGCTTGTCGTTCCGTACATCTTTGACGACCAGGCGCATCTGGAGAAATTCATGGAATCGGACTTATTCCAGTCCATGTTAGATAAGGTGGAGGAGCCCAACAACGTGAAATTCGTCGGAAACATCTGCACCAACTGGCCGAGAGAGCTGTCCACCTCCAAGAAGCCGATCGTGGAGCCGGACGATTTAAAGGGCCTTAAGATCCGCACGCCCGAGTCCACCTCCGTGGTGGCAGTCTGGAAGGCGTGGGGCGCGAACCCTGTGTCCATCAGCACCTCCGAGCTGTACGCGGCGCTGGAAAATGGAATGGCGGACGGCCAGGACAACAACGTAGTTTCCATGTATAACAACAGCTACTATGAGGTTCAGGACTACATTATGGAGTTAAATTATATCCAGCAGGCAAACGTGCTCTGGATGTCAGGCTCCACCTGGGCAAAGCTCAACGATACCCAGAAGGATTGGATCAGCCAGGCGGTTGCCGCGGCCCATGAGTTCAATACAAAGAGTGCGATCGAGGAGCACGATGTGGATCTCAAGAAGGTTCAGGAGGGCGGCCTGGAGCTGGTGGAGTTCAACGAGGAGGCATTCCGCGCCAAGGCGGAGGAGGTTGCCCGCCAGCTGGAGGGGGATCTGTTCCGGGAGGGCCTCTACGACGAGATCCGTGCGCTGGCTAAATAGTGAGTTGCTTTTTATAGAAGGGGCTGGAAATATGTTGGATAAATTTCGCGACAAATTGTCATTGGCCATGCAGGTCTTTATGGCCTGTATGATCGGAGGCCTGCTGTTTCTCAATTTGCTGCAGGTTCTGACCAGATATCTGATCAAATATGCCATTGTATGGCTGAATGATCTCAACATTTTTGTCCTGCTGTGGCTGACGTGCATCGCGTTGCCGTGGCTGTGGCTGAACCGGAAGCACCTGGCCATGGACTATGCGGACAAGATCATCCCGCCGCCGGCCATGCGCATCCTGCAGCATGCGATCAGCGTTGCCGCCTGCGTGGTGGCTGTGGGGCTGCTGTTCTCCGCGCTAAGCGCGTACCGGTCCAATTCCGGGCTGGTGGCCACCACCATGGGCTGGGACGAGAGCGCCAGGTATATTCCGTTTATTGTATGTGCCGTGCTGTGGTTTATCTGCGCCGTGCTGGATGAGCTCAAAAGAATTGCCGATGAGAGGGGGGAAAGAAAATGAGCGCCGACATGCTTCTTATCATCAAACTCTGTGTGCTGTTCGGAGTGATGCTGTTTTTCCTGTTCCTGAAGGTGCCGATCTTCTTGTCCCTGGCGGGCGCCTCCATCTCGTACGCGCTCATTTTTCCGGGGAGTGTTCCGCTCTCGGTGTTCTCCCAGAGCCTGGCGCAGGGAATCGGAAAAGAGACCTACATATGCATCATTTTCTACTTCCTGTTGGGCGAGGTCATGAACTGCGGGGGGATTACCACCCGGATCGTGGATTTGGGCCGGGCGGCCATCGGGTGGATTCCCGGGTATCTGAGCCATATTAACGTGATCTCCTCAGTGATCTTTGCCGGTGTTTCCGGATCGGCCAACGCGGATACCGCGGCCATCGGGTCGCTGATGATCCCCATGATGAAGGAGGAGGGCTACCCGGCCGGCTACGCGGCGGCGGTGACGGAGATGTCCTCTGTGATCGGCCCGATCATCCCGCCCTCCAGCGGCCTTGTCATGCTGGCGGTTTACATGAACTGCTCTGCCAGAAAGCTTTTGACCGCCGGTCTGATCCCGGGCCTCATGATGGGGCTGGTGGAGCTCATCCTCTCCCTGATCATCAGCAGGCGCCGCCATTTCCCCAAGACGGAGTGGGAGGGCACCGGCAAGGTCTGGTCGGAATTTAAGCGCAATTTCTGGGCAATTTTGCTCCCGGTTGTGACGATCTACTGCCTGGTGGGCGGGATCGGCACGGTCACGGAGGTCGGGGCCCTCAGCTGTGCGTTCGGATTCTTTATCGCCATTGTGATATACCGGGAGATGAACTTCAAGCAGTTTTTGCGCTGCTTTATGAACTGCTGCACGCTGGTTGGCCGGGTGCTGTGCTCCATCGCCACGGCGGGCGTGTTCGTGTACATTATCTCCTCCATGGGAGCCGCGAGAAAGCTCTCCGCCATGGTTGCGTCCTCAGGGCTCTCCGCCACAGGGACACTTCTCATCTGCATTCTGATCCTGTTCCTTTTGGGCATGATTCTGAACGTAAATGTGCTTCTGATGGTTATCGTCCCGGTGATGGTTCCCACGATCCTTGCGATGGGAATCAACCCGCTGCACTTTGGAATCATCACCATGCTGGTGGTGCAGCTGGGCGTGAACACCCCGCCGGTGGGAAGCCTGATTTACCTGACAGCGAGCATCGCGGACTGTCCGGCCTCGGAGGTCATAAAGGAATCGCTGCCATATCTGGCGGTGCTTGTGGCACTGATTATTGTCTGGGTATTTTGCCCGGGAATCATCACATTCCTGCCAAATCTGATTCACTAGACGCTATGGGAAAAGGGCGGTTCGCAGACGACGAATTGCCCTTTCTTGAAGGAGAGACAGATGAAGGAAAAAGAAACGATTTTGGAACAGCTGGCAGAATTTACCGCCGGGATAGACTGCGACAGGCTGCCGGAGAATGTAAAAAGGAAAATTGTGCTCTGCATTATGGACGCGCTGGATTGCTGTCTGAGCGGAAGCGCCGGCGAGCCCAGGCTCGAGGCTGTGTGGCGGTATGTGCGGCAGCGCGGAGGACGGGCGTCGGCCTACGCGCGGGGAAGAAAGCTGACGTGCGGGGATGCAGTTTTCTACAATACGGTGGCTGGGGCCATATCCTCCAGAAATGATATCAGCAAGAGCGGCTCCTGCCATCCCGGTTCCATCGTTGTCCCGGTGGTTCTCGCCCTGGCGGAGGAAAACGGGAATAGCGGCGGGCAGGTGATGGAGGCGGTATTGTCCGGCTACGAGACCATGATCCGTTTGGGGATCGCCCTCAGGGCCTCAGCCATGCCGGGGGCCTTCCGGTCCACGGCGGTTCTGGCGCCCTTCGGCGCGGCCTTCGCGGCGGCGAAGCTTTTGGGGCTGTCCAGGGAGCAGACGGTGAGCGCGGCCAGCTTTGCCTGCCACAGCGCCGGAGGATTGAACAACTGGGTCTCTGAGGGAACCGGCGAGGATGTGCTCCAGAACGGCTGGGGAGCCAGAAACGGGCTGGAGGCAGCTCTGCTTGCCGCCACCGGCCTGCCCGCCGCGAAGAGCGCCCTGGAGGACCGGGATGGCCTTCTGGCCGCGTTCTCGGCCACGGGGCAGCAGAGCCTCATAACGGATGAACTGGGGGAGAAGTGGCACATTCTGGATGTGGATTTCAAGCCCATGAGCTCCTGCCTGAAGTTGATGGCCCCCTGCCAGATCGCGAGAAAGCTGCTGCGGGAGGTCACGGACATCCGCAAGATCCGCGAGATCCGCATCGGTGTGGCCGAAAAGACGCTGCACCATGCGGGAACTGCCCGGGTTGACGTGGAGAGCCAGGTGCAGGCGATTATGAGCATCCCCTTCGGGGTGGCCAATGTGCTGGTGTTTGGGGATTACCGGGATATCAAGTGGTACCCGCCTTACGATGAGCGGGTTTTGGAGCTCACAAAGCGCTGCCGGGTGGAGGCAGATCCCTGGCTTACCGGGATTTTTCCGGCCAAGCGGGGGGCGAGGGTAACGCTTGTGATGGAAGAGGGAGGAGAGGCAGAGCTTCTCCAGGAGGACGTGGAGGGGCTGGAGGCAGCGGACATCGAGGCGCTGTTTGGTTCCACCATGGAAAAATTTTATGGTCCCGGGCAGGCGAGGGAGCTGAAAGCAATTTTGACGGCGTTTGCTGAGCAGGAACGCCTGGACCGGATGTTTGAGATTTTAGGGAAAGGGGTATTGAGCGATGATACGCAGAAACAATGAGAAGGAGACAGTCACAAAGCCCGCGCCCTTTGAGGGAAAGGGAATGATCACGGTGAGAAGCCTGCTAAACGGCGAGGAGGAGATGAGCCGGAAGGGCCGGGTTTTCTGCCACACCACGGTTCACCCGGGGGCGGAGATCGGTTTTCACATCCACGGGGATGAGAGCGAGACGTACTATATTCTGAGAGGAAAAGGGACATACAACGACAACGGCGCCCTGGTGGAGGTGGAGGCCGGGGACGTCACACACTGCGCGCCGGGGGAGGGCCACGGCCTGGCATGCACCGGCAGTGAGCCCATCGAGATGATCGCGCTGATTTTATATAAGTAGGGGAAGAAGATGAAAAAGTGGAACATACATTACGCGTGGCTGATCTTAATCTCCTGCTGTGTGATGCAGGGGGTGGGCATCGGAATTATCTCCAACTGCGCGGGGATTTACTATACGCCCATCTGTGAGGAGCTGGGCTTTTCCATGGGACAGCTGACCTTTTACAAGACCCTCAGCGGGATCTTCTCCATTTTGTCCCTCTCCATGGCCCCGATCCTCTTTAAAAAGCTGGATGTGCGCGTGTTCGCGTTTGGACTGATCGCTGTGGCCGGCGGCGTCAATTTCGCCATGGCCTTCGGGACACAGCTGTGGCATTGGTATCTGATCGGGATTTTGCAGGGCTGCACCCTGACCTGCTTCTCCCATTTTTTGCCGGTTACCTTGATCAACAACTGGTTTTCAGAGCGGGTGGGGTTTGCCATGGGGATCTCCTGTGCCGCCTCCGGCGGGGTCGGGATGGTGATGAGCCACCTGCTTGGCAGGATCGTTGAGAATTATGGCTGGAGGGCCTCCGCCATGGTCAATGGGATCGTGTGTGTCGCGCTGACGGCGCCCTTTGCGCTGCTGGTGATTCGAAAGTCACCGAGGGAGAAGGGGATGGAGGCCTTTGGCGCTGAACACTTAAAGGATCATGCACATGAGAAAGCCGAGGAGGGTCCAAGCAGCCGGACGGCTGAGCCGGGAGACCTGGCCGGGGGCGGGGAGAAAGCCTTAAACCGCCTGCCGCTTTCCTGTTTCCTGATGGTTGTGGTGTTCTCGGTCTGTGCCAAGGCCACGGTCGGGTTCGCTCAGTACCTGACGGGATACGGGGACTCGGTGGCAGCCCTGGCTGGAAAGGGTTCCCTGCTTCTTACGCTGTATCTTTTCGGAAATATGTGCTTTAAATTTTTCTTTGGGTACACCAACGACAGGCTGGGAGTTTTCCGGAGCACATGTCTGGAGCTGGCGGTGCTTTTGACCGGCTGTCTTCTGCTGCTTAGCCATTTGGGCAGCGGGATGGTTGTGGGGGCGATCCTGTTTGGAACCTGCGCCATGCTGAGCAACGTTCAGTCCCCGCTTCTGGTGCGCACCCTCTGGGACAAGGAGCACTTTGCCAGGGCGTACGCCCGCATGGCGATGATCGCCGATGCGTCCTACTACATTTCGATCACGCTGTTTGGCTTCGTGTACGACTTCACGGGAAGGTACGAGCCGGTGCTGATGATCTGTATGGCCGGGATCTGCCTGGAGGAGGTTCTCATCTGCGGTCTGTTTGGGCTGGGAAGGGGAAGAGCAGCTTTGCGATTGAGGAGGAGTGGAAGTGTCGGAGAGTAGAGAAGGGCGCGGGGAAGACCGGGTCGGGAGGATTACCCTCGAGCCCGGAGCGGACACCTGCCAAAAGGTGAGGCAGATCCTCTCGGGACTTGAGGAGGCAGGCAGGAGCAGGGACATTCGCTGTGTGCTGATTCGCGGAGGAGGAGAAGCGTTTCTTAAAGGGCAAATTGAGGGGGAACTGAGAACGGCCTGGGAGAGAGCGCTGGGGGATAACCGGATCCCCGTGGTTCTCGCGGTCGGCGGCGCGTGCGGCGGTATCGGGAGGGAGCTGTTAGATTTCGCCGATCTGGCGGTGGCGGCGGAGGGCGCGGTGATCGACGGCTTTCCGGATGCAATGGCGGCGGCGGAGGAGTGCGCCGTCAATGAGACGGTCAAGGTCGGTGCTCTGGATCGTTTGGCAGAGCAGTATGTGGAGCGGCTCCTGGAGATTCCAGAGGAGCTGATCGCCTACGGTCACAAGATATATTTTGCCATGGAAAAGCTGCCGGATAAGCTGTCGCGAAGCCAGTACGGCACCACAGTCATCGGCGAGATCATGGAGATTCAGGCAGAGTTAAACCGGAGGCTCTCCGAGGCGACGGGAGAGCAGGACCCCTATTCCGGTGTGCAGCCGGACGAGGAGATCCGTTATGAGAGAGACTATGACAGGGACCACGCGGTCTTATTCGAGGTCCGGGGCGATGTGGAGTACATTAAGCTAAACGCGCCCCGCTACCGGAATATGTTCGATTGGCGGTCCAGCATGGAGTTGGCGGGGGCCTACGCGGTGGCAAACAGCATACCAACCCTGAAGGCCATCGTGGTGACTGGGACGGGAAAGCGGTTCCATCTGGGCGGAATCCGCCACAACCAGGGGGACGCGTATGAGAGAGAGCGGTTTGCGGACCAGCTCAGAATCCGCAATCAGATCATGCGTCAGATCAAGGTCCCGCTCATCGCCGCGGTGAACGGAGAGTGCTCCGGGGGCGGCATGAGCCTGGTTCTAAAGTCCCAGCTGGCGATTGCGGCCGAGAGCGCACGGTTTGGGTATCCCGAGGTGAAGCACAACGGCTTTGCCTGCAATTCCATGGTCAACACCATGGGGATCATCCCGAAGAAGGCGGCGTTAAAGAGCTTTTATTTCGGCGAGCTGTTTTCAGCCCGCGAGGCGTTAAAATTCGGGATCGTGCAGCAGGTGGTGCCGGATGAGAAATTAGATGAGGCGGTGGAGGAGGCGGTGCGCAATCTTCCCGCCCGCGTATGAGATGAGATCATTTTGATTGAGAAGAGGAGAGAGACACATGGCAGACTGGAAAATGGAAAAGGAAGGCGTGTACTGTGAGATTGACGGGCCGGTGGCGCTTTTTAAGGTGAACCGCCCGCAGACAAAAAACGGGATGGATTGGAAGGCCAAGGGGGCGCAGGCGGAGGCCTATGAGCGCATCGCAGCGGATCCCGATGTCCGCGTGATGGTGATCACGGCGGAAGGAGAGTACTTTATCACCGGAGGGCGGGTGGACGCCTCAAAGCAGGAGGAGCAGAGACTCTACTCTGAGTACATCGCGCGGGTGGAGAACGCCAGGAAGACCATTAGGGTCCCGATGATCGCGGCTGTAAACGGCCATTGCTTTAAGGGCGGTATGGGATTGGTCGCTCAGGCGGACCTGGCGGTCGCCAAGGATACGGCCACCTTCTCCTTCCCAGAGGTGCGGATGGGCGGCGTGCCCATGGTGGTCATGGCGCGATGCATGGGCTATCTGCCGAAAAAGCTGGCGCTGGAGGCCTACTACTCCAACCGCGAGTACCCGGCGAAACGCATGTACGAGGTGGGATTTCTGAACGCAGTGACGGATGAGGAGCATTTCTGGCCGACGGTGGAGGAGTATATCCACATGGTCATCGACTATCCCAGGTCCCTGATCCAGATGACCCACGACGCCTACTACGCCATGGAGGGAATCACCGATTTAAACGAGCGGGTGGCGTTCTCCCAGAAATGGCTGGCAGAGAAGGTCCTGCCTCAGATGGCGAAGGAGAAGACCAGTTACAATGTATGACGGAGGGGCGGAAGTAACCGCCCTCTTTTTTTTCTGCTTCCCCCTTCTTGCGCCTCCCGCCAATAATATTTATAATGGATAAAAACCTCACCAAAAAAGGAGCGGACAAAATGATCGATGTCTACTATATCGAGGACGATGAAACCATTGCGGATTCCGTGCGGGAGTACCTGCAGAAAAAGGGGTACCGCGTCTCTGTTTTTTCTACCATCGCTGCGGCGAGGCGGGCGCTCTCTGAGCGCGTGCCGGGGATCGTGCTGGTGGACTGGAATATGCCGGACGGCCGGGGGGACGGGCTGTGCCGCGAGATCCGGGCAAAGTGGAGGGAGCTCCCCGTCATCTTTTTGACGGTCCGGGGCGATACCCGGGACATTGTCGCGGGCTTTCGCGATGGGGCGGACGACTATGTGGTCAAGCCCTTCGAGCTGGAGGTGCTGTGCTCGCGGATGGAGGCGCTGCTTCGCAGGGTGGGAAATGCGCCGGCAAGCTGCCTGACCTGCGGAGCGATAAGCCTCGACCGGGACCGCATGGCGGTCTGCGCCGGGGAGATGGAGGTTACCTTAAGCCAGCCGGAGTACCGGCTTTTGCTGCTGATGATGGAAAATAAAGGGAGAACGCTGACCAGGGAGCGCCTCCTGGAGCAGATCTGGGACAGCAGCGGGAACTATGTGAACGACAACACTCTGACCGTGACCATGAAGCGGCTGCGGGAGAAGCTGGGCCAGCCGGCATGCATAAAGACGGTGAGAAGCTTCGGCTACCGCATGGAGGACGGCGTATGAGCGGGCGGAGGCGCGGGGCAGAGCTCCTGGCCGTTGTGCTGGCAGTGAGCCTTTTCGCCTCGGCGGTGACCGCAATCCTCACGGCCGCCCACGCCCGCCGCGCGCAGTTTCAGCTCCTGGGGGATATCTGCCGGGATGTGGGGCAGGCGCAGCCGGAGGCGGCCCGGAGCGTGTTTGCGGCCCTGAAGCGCTACAAGGAGGCGGGAGGGCAGAGGGAGCGAGAGAGCGCGCGAGAGCGGCAACCGCAACAGGAAGGCAATATTCTGTGGGACTTGGGGTATCGGCCGAGCGATTTCTCGAACTCCTCGCAGCGAAGCCCCATGTACTTTGCCGCGGCGGGCTTCGCTGTGGGGGCGCTCCTTCTGCTCGCGGTTCTGCGGCGCAGGCGTGAGCGGCTGTGCCGGCGCGTCGATGCGCTGACCGATTACCTGGAGAAGGTGAACACCGGCGCCCGCGGGGTGGTGATTCCCGACGAGGAGGACGCGTTCTCCAGACTGCAGGACGCAATCTATAAGACGGTGACCAACCTCAATCAGACAAGGGACCAGGCGATTAAAGCGAAGGAGGGCTTCGCGGAGAATCTGGCCAACATCGCCCACCAGCTAAAGACCCCGATCACCGCCATATCCCTGTCCGCCCAGATGATGGACGCGAACTCGCATGTGAACTCGAATGCGAACTCGAGGGAGGGTCGCGCAGGGCAGATTATGCGGCAGTTAAACCGGCTGACCCGCCTGGAGGAGGCGCTTTTGCTGCTGTCGCGCATCGACGCGGGGACGCTGCCCCTGGAGCAGAAGCCGGTGGACATTTTCACAGTGCTCACGCTGGCCGCGGACAACCTTCAGGAGCTGTTTGACCAGGCGGGGGTGACGGCCGACGTGCCGGAGATGGGGCGGGTAGAGATCATCGGGGATACCGAGTGGACCATGGAGGCGGTGATGAACCTGATGAAGAACTGTCTGGAACACACGCCGCCCGGTGGCGCGGTCCACTGTTCTTATGAGAGGAATCCGCTCTACGTTCAGATTCGGATCTGGGATGAGGGCCCCGGTTTCGCTGCGGAGGACTTGCCCCGTCTGTTCGAGAGGTTTTACCGGGGGAAGAGCGCGGCCGCCGGGGGCATCGGTATCGGGCTCGCCCTGGCAAAGGCCATCGCAGAACTGCAGAACGGCGTGGTGAACGCCTTCAACCTCCCGGAGGGGGGCGCCTGCTTTGAGATTCGCTTCTACTGTCACTGAGATGTCACTTTCATCTGCTAGGATATAGAAGAAAACGACATCACAGGAGGTTTATCATGGAGATACTTAAGTGTACCGGGGTAAAAAAGGTCTTTGGCAGCGGCGCCAGCCGCGTGACCGCCCTGGACGGAATCAATCTGTCGGTGGAGCGGGGGGAGTTTGTGGCTGTGATCGGGGCCTCCGGATCCGGGAAGTCCACGCTGCTCCATATTCTGGGAAGCGTGGACCGGCCAACAGAAGGGGAGGTGGTGGTGGACGGCGTTGAGATCGGCAGGCTTGACGCCTCGAAGGCCGCCATCTTCAGACGAAGAAAGGTGGGACTCATCTACCAGTTCTACAACCTGATCCCTACGCTGACGGTCCGGAAAAATATTCTGATGCCCATGCTGTTGGACCGCAGGGAACCGGAGCCGGAGCACTTCGACGGCATCGTGCGCATACTGGGCCTTGAGAACAAGCTGGAGGCGCTGCCCCGGCAGCTCTCCGGCGGCCAGCAGCAGCGGGTGGCCATCGCCCGGGCGCTGATCTACCGGCCCGCGCTTCTTTTGGCCGACGAGCCCACCGGAAATCTGGATCGGAAAAATTCGAAGGAGATCGTGGATCTCTTAAAGCTGTCCAACCGGAACCTAAAGCAGACCGTGATACTGATCACCCACGACGAGAAGGTGGCCCTGGAGGCGGACCGCATCATCGCAATTGAGGACGGCCGCATCGTGGCGGACAGCAGGAGGTGACCGCCATGTGGAGAGAGTACTCCGTCAGCTACATCCGGCAGAACAAGGCCTCCAGCGTGTCCATCGCGGTGGCGGCCTTCATGGCAACCCTGTTTCTGTCCTTCATCTGCAGCACGTTCTACAATCTGTGGCAGTACAACATCCTCCAGATCGTCCGGGAGGAGGGCGGCTGGCAGGGGCGGATTGCCGGGCAGATCGGAAAGGAGGAGCTGGAGCTCATTCAAAGCTTTGCCAATGTGAGCCTTGTGCAGGTGCACCTTGGCGGGGACGGAGAGACCGTCGCGGACATCTACTTTGAAAATATGCGGGACGCCTACAGGGATCTGCCGCGGATTGCGGCCTGCGAAGGGCTGGAGGGTGCAACGGTCTCCTACAACGACGCCCTTCTCTCCGAATACCTGATTTTTGACCCGCAGGACAACTCGCCGCCGCTGCTTTTGCCCCTCTACCTCATGGTGATGCTCTTGGTCGGCGGCTCCCTGGTCCTGATTATCCGCAACGCGTTCGGTGTGTCCATGGCCGCCCGGGTCCATCAACTGGGGATTTTATCCAGCGTCGGGGCCACACCCGGGCAGATAAAGGGCCTGCTGCTCCAGGAGGCCATGGCCCTGTGCGCGCTTCCGGTGTTGGCGGGGAGCGCTGTTGGACTCGCGCCATGCCTTTTGGTGATAAAGTTTGCGAACCACATCGGGCGAGGGTACCAGCAGGTTCCGGCCGCCTTTGTCTATCACCCGGCGGTGTTCCTCATAACGATTCTCGCCTCAGGGATCACAGTGTTTCTGTCCGCATGGCTCCCGGCCAGGAGAATGAGCCGGCTTGCGCCCCTTAAGGCGATCGGCGCAGGGCAGGAGCAGTTCCCGGGCAGGGCGCGCCGGTCGCGGGTGCTGCCGCTTCTGTTTGGAATCTATGGGGAATTGGCTGGAAATGCCTTAAAGGCCAGAAGGAGGGAGCTTCGCACCTCAAACCTCTCCCTCACCCTCTCGTTTCTCGCATTTACCATGTCCCTTTGCATGGTGACGCTGTCCGGCATCAGCAGGAGACATACCTATTTTGAGCGGTATCAGGATTCGTGGGACGTGATGGCTCAGATTAAGGGGGAGGGGATTGAAGGGGCAGAGGAGCTTGTCGGATTGGCCTCCGTGGAGGGCGTCGAAAGCTGTGTCGCCTACCAGAAGGCGGAGAATTACATCGCGGTGAGGGAGGATCAGCTCTCGGACCGGCTGAGGGCGCTTGGCGGCCTCGAGGGCCTGGAAAGTGAGGCAGCGCACCGGCCGGATGGAACGTGGATTGTGAAAGCGCCCACGGTCATTCTGGACGACGCGGGGTTTGCCGCCTACTGCAGGCAGATCGGCGCAGAGCCGGAGATGGACAAGGGGATTCTGATCAACCGCATCTGGGACAAAGTAAACAGCAATTTCCGCTACAGGGAGTACATCCCGTTTCTTGAGGGAAAACCGGAGGCGGCAAGGATCACCGGACCGGCGGGGGAGGAGATTTACGCGGAGCTTCCGATTCTCGCCGGCACGGACCGGCTGCCGGTGCTGCGGGAGGAGTACGAGGATTTCTCGCTGGTTCTCATTGTCCCGGCCTCCCTCTGGGCGGACATCGGTCAATTTGCCTCCGGGACAGAGCCGGACACCTTCCTGCGGATTCTGGTGTCGGAGGGCGTCTCGCCCTACGCGGTGGAGGCGGCGGTGAAGGAGCGGCTGGCCAAGGGCCACAGCGCGGAGGTGGAGAACCGAATCCACGAGGCGGCCGTCAATGAGGAGATGGTGAGGGGGTACATGACCCTGACCGGCCTGCTCTGCGCGTTGCTGGCGCTGATCGGGATTGTCAACATTTTTTCCTACACCTTAAGCTTTCTCTATCAGAGAAAGCGGGAGTTCGCCAGGCATCTCTCCGTGGGGATGACGCCCGCCGGGGTCAGGAAGATTCTCTGGATCGAAGCGCTCACCATCGCTGTTCGCCCGGTTCTCATCACGGCGCCGCTCACCGTGGGGTTTGTGCTGTTCGCCGTGAGGGCCAGCTACCTGGATATCAGGGAATTTCTGGGAGCTCTGCCGGCGGCGCTCATCCTGCTGTTCATCCTTCTCATCGCAGCGTCGGTGGGCTTTGCCTACCGCATCGGGGAGAGGCGGCTTGGCCGGTGCGACTTGAGCGAGGCGCTGAGGGACGACTCCATGATTTAGCGGCGCAGGTTCGCCCGGAGTCCCCCTTACTCCGCGTTCCCCTTCCCCTCCACGAATTTCACCGGCGAGCAGCCCACATACTTTTTGAACACCTTGATAAAATATTTGTAGTCGGAAAAGCCCACAAGGTCTGCGATCTCGTAGACCTTGTATTTATTTTCCTTCAACAGCTCCACGGCCCGCTGCATCCGGTAGCGGTTTAAATAGTCGTTGAAGGTGTAGCCGGTAAAGCTCTTAAATTTGGAGTTTAGGTAGGTGCAGGACATACCGCACTCCTCGCTTAAATCCGTCAGGGAGACGCGGGAGGAGTAGTGGTCGTGGATGTACTGGATCATGAACTCCACGTGCCGGTTCTCCTCCGGGCCCGCGGCCTCGGTCTCCAGGATTCCCAGCTTTTTCTTCTCCATGTCAATCTCCCGAAGCTCGCTCTTAAGCCTCGCCGCGGCCTCCTGCTTGGCGGTGATCTTGCGCAGGGCGTCGTAGAGCTCGTTGAATACCACGGGCTTTAGCAGATACTCGGTGACGCCCAGGCGCAGCGCCCTCCTGGCGTACTCGAACTCGCTGTAGCCGGAGACGATGATGGCGTCGTAGCCGTACTCGTTGATACTCTCCTCCAGCATGGCCAGGCCGTCCTTTATGGGCATGTTGATGTCCACGATCACGATGTCCGGCCGGTTCTCCCGGATTTTCTCCAGGCCCTCCTCGCCGTCCACAGCCTCGCCCACCACCACGCAGTCCGCCTCCTGCCAGTTGACCGTGAACAGCAGGCCCTTGCGTATGATATCCTCGTCCTCCACAATCAGAACCTTATACATCCATATCCTCCTCCATATCCGCGGGCAGTTTGATGCGCACCTGGGTGCCCTCGCCGGGCGTGCTCTCGATGGTCAGGCCGTAGCCCGGACCGTAAAGCAGCCGGACCACCCGGTGGGAGTTGTAGAGCCCGATGTGCTCGCCGCAGGTGTCCTCCTTCTCTAGGCCCTCCCGCAGCGCCTGAAGCCGCTCCCCGCTGATCCCGCTTCCGTTGTCCTCCACACAGAGGACCAGATCCCCGCCGTCTAACCGCCCGGTGATGGTGATGGAGATGGAGCGGATGTCCTTCATCCCATGCACCAGGGAGTTCTCCACCACCGGCTGCAAGAGAAGCTTGGGGACCTTGCAGTCGAACAGCTCCTCCGGGATGTCGATGTGATAGTTAAGGCGCCGGTTGTAGCGCATTTTTTGCAGCAGCAGATAGTCGTTGATGTACTCGATGTCGGTCTGCAGCGGCACTATGGTGCTCCCGTAATAGATGCTGTAGCGCATCAGGTTGGCGAAGGCCATCACCATCTCGGAGGCCTTCTGGGCGTCGATCACGATCTCGTAGCGCAGCGTTTCCAGAACGTTGAAGATAAAGTGGGGGTTAAACTGCTCCTCCAGCTGTTTGATTTCCATGGTGCGCTTGCGCTCGGCCAGCTCGCTGTTGTGGCGCATGAGCTCCTCACGCTGGAGCACCATGTTGCGAAAAGCGTTGTTTAAGACCTGGAACTCCGCAAACACCTGGCTTTTTAGCGGATAGTCCATGTTCCCGCGGCCCATCTCCTCCACGGATTTCTGCAGCTCGTCGATGGCCTGCAGGTTTTTGCGGGTGATGCGCTGGGTCAGGGGCGGCAGCATGATGAACATCAGGAGCCCCGCAAGCCCTAAAAACAGCAGCCCGTAGGTGATAAGCCCCCGCTGAAACTCTAAGGACACCAGCGTGTAGAGCACCAGCCCGTTGTCGGCGAAGGTCTCCTGGTGTACGTGGTAGCGCTTGCCGTTGAGCGTCACGATGTTGCCGCGCCCCCAGTCCATCCGGTACTTGCCCGCCGGGTATTTCTCCATGGGATCCGCGCTCTGCCGTCCGATGGAGAAGATCAAATTGTCGTAGCGATCCGTGATGATCACGTCGTCAAGGGGATACTCCCGCACCGCCTGGTAGAGCTGCTCGTCGGACATATCGAAGAACAGGTAGCCCTTGATCCCTCCCGAGTCAGACACGGCCCGGGACAACAGCAGGTCGCCGGACTGGCCGTAGGCGTAGTTTAAGCGGCTGGGCATGGCGTAGATTTTCTCCGGCGCCTCCCGCATCTTCTCCAGCAGGTTTTGGTACACCGTGCTACCCAGGAAGATGTCCCGGTTCCCCTCAAACAGGTTGGAGCTGACAATCTCCCCCTCCTGGTCCGCCAGCGCGAAGCTGCAGCGGATGGGCTGTTCATTTGAGAAGCTGTAAAGCAGGCGGTTCACATCCGTCACCTGGGAGTCCTTCCCCTGGTTTAAGGCCTCGAGAACCCGGTAATCCGTGGAGAAGCGCTCTAAGCCGTCCCGGTACGCCGCCATCTGGTTATCCAGGATGGCGGCCAGCTTGGCGTTGTTCTTCCGGTTGCTGCCCGCGCTGATCAGCTGGACGTTGATGAAGAGAAACAGCCCCACCAGAAGAAACAGTAAGGAGATGATGGAGAACGCATATTTAAAGAAGGAACGTTTGATGTAGTCCCGGTACTGGATGCCTGCCATGTCGGCTACCTCCTGCCTGGTAGATATTTGAGTTTGTGATCACTATCTTCGATTATACCATGCCGCCCGCCGTTCGTGCAGACCTCTTTTGACGAATACGGCGGGCACCTAGACACAAAAGCCCCGGGTGTCTCCATCCGGGGCCATATAGGCTGTAGTTACAGTTAAATGCTGATGTCGTTGCTGCCCGTCACTTTGAAGAAGATCAGCAGGGAAACGATGCTGGTCAGGGTCAGAATGGTGGAGTAGGCCGCCGCGTTGCCGAAGTTGCTGCGGATAACCTCCGCGTAAATTGCCACGGTCAGCGTCTGAGTCTTGCTGGTGTACAGAATGATGGAGGAGCTCAGCTCGCTGATCAGGGTGATCCAGCTCATGATTGCGCCGGAGAGCACGCCGGACATCATCATGGGCACCGTGATCTTCACAAAGGATTTGGTCTCCGTGCACCCAAGGCTGATGGCCGCCTCCTCCACGCTGGGGCTGATCTGCCCGATGATGGCGGTGCTGGAGCGGATGGTGTAGGGCATCCGCCGGATGGATAAGGAGATGATGATAATGATGGCGGTGCCGCTGAGCAACAGGGGCTTGCTGTTGAAGGCGTACAAAAACGAGATGCCGAGCACGGAGCCGGGGATGATGTAGGGGAACATGGTCACGGTGTCCAGGATGTTCGTGATGAAGGATTTCTTTCTCACGGTCAGGTAGGAGATCAGGATACCGAGCACCACCACGATGGCGATGGCGCAGAGCCCGAACATGTAGGTGTTGAAGATGGCTCCGTTGTTGTTTTTTGAAAACAGGGTATTGCGGTAGTTCTCTAAGGAGAAGCCGCCGGTGTACACCGTGCCGCCGCCTGTGGCAAGAAACGAGGTGAAGATCACCGTCAGCTGGGGCAGGATGGCGATAAACACCACCGCGTACACGAACAGGTGGGAGAGGATGTTGCGGGTGCCCGTGCACTTCTCAGCCACCATGGGCTTAAGGGCCGTCATGGAGTAGGTAAACCGGTTGCCCAGGTAGCGCTGTAAGAAAAAGAGCACCAGGGTGATGCCGATGACAATCACGCAGAGGGCCGCGGCGAAGTGGTCGTCCGTGCTGACCTCGCCCATGAACTGGCTGTAGATCAAAACCGGGAAGGTCTTGTAGCCCTCGCCGATGAGCATCGGGGTTCCGAAATCGGAGAACACCCGCATGAACACCAGAAGGGAGCTGGCCAGCATGGTGGGCATGACTAGGGGCACGATAATCTGCATGACCCGCTGGAAGGCGGTGCAGCCCAGGCTCTCGGCCGCCTCGTTTAAGGAATTGTCCAGATTCTTTAAGGCGCCGGAGATGTACATGTATACCAGCGGGAAGGACTGGAGAGAGAACACCAGCACGATGCCCGCAAAGCCGTAGATCCCGCCCAATTTCACATTGAACAGAGCGTTTAAGACCTTGGTTATATACCCGTTTCGGCCCAGCAGCTGAATCCACGCGTAGGCGCCGATGAAGGGCGGGGACAGGTAGGAGATCACGATCAGGATGTTTAAGTACTTGCTGCCCTTAATCTGCACGCTGCGCAGCACGTAGGCCATGACCAGCCCTAAAAAGGCCGCCACCACCGTGGACACGATGGTGACCTTGAAGCTGTTGACCAGGGTGCTCCAGTAGTATTTCCTGGCAAAAAACTTGCTGAAATAGGCAAAGCTTAGGTGTCCGTCCTCGGACAGGACGCTCTTGTACAGGACCAGGATCAGGGGGTAGACCACGAAAAGCACAAACAGGGCCAGGATCCCCAGAGCCATCGCGACCCAGATATTTAATTTCTTCTCGCCCGCATATCTCATGAATGATCCCTCCTCACAATGAGGCTCTCACTGCCGTCCTCGGTAAACACGTTGATCTTGCGCGGCTGTACGCCCAGGCGGATGGGGGTGTGGTCCGGGATAATGTCCCAGATATCCGAATTCTGGATGACCTCCATCTCGCGCCCGTCCTCCGCCTCCACAAAGTAGTGGGTGGTGATCCCGAGGAACACGCTGTTTCGCACCACGGCGGGAATTCCCTCGTCCCCGTCCCGGTCTATGATAAATTCCTCCGGGCGGACCGACACCTTGACCGCCTGCCCGTCCCGGCAGTCGGAGCGCAGATTGTCCATGGGAACCGTGTAGTCGCCCATCTGCACCAGGGTCCGGCCGTTCTCCATGCGGATTCGCCCGTCCATGATGTTGGAGAGGCCGATGAAGGTGGAGACGAACACGTTGGCGGGGCGCTGGTACACGTTCTTGGGGGTGTCGATCTGCTGGATCACGCCGCCGTTCATGACCGCAATCCGGTCGGACACAGCCAACGCCTCCTCCTGGTCGTGGGTCACGTAGATGGTGGTGATGCCCACCTGCTGCTGGATGCGCTTGATGGCGTTTCTCATCTCCACGCGCAGCTTGGCGTCCAGGTTGGACAGGGGCTCATCCATCAGAAGCACCTCGGGGTGGATCACGATGGCTCTGGCCAGGGCCACGCGCTGCTGCTGGCCGCCGGAGAGCTTGGCGGGCATCCGCTTCTTTAGGTGGTCGATCTTGACGATCTTTAAAATTTCATCCACCTGGGACTCGATCTGGCTCTGGGGCACCTTGCGGTTCTTTAAGCCGAAGGCCACGTTGTCGCGCACGGACATGTGGGGGAAGATGGCGTAGTTCTGGAACACCATGCCCATGTTCCGCTTGTTGGTGGGAATGTTGTTGATCACCTTGCCGTCGATCTTGATCTCGCCGCCCTCGATGGAGTTGAAGCCGATGATCATCCGCAGCAGGGTGGTTTTGCCGCAGCCGGATGGGCCAAGAAGGGTAAAAAATTCGCCGGGCCTTACGTCAAGGGACAGGCCGTTTATGATGGTGTCCTTTCCGAACCGTTTGATTACATTTTCTATACTGATCGCTACACTCATGGTTGGATAACCTCCTCGTATTGGGAATCGGATGAATTTGGGGAACAGAAAAGGACTGCCGGACTGACCGTTTCGCCGCTTAAGAGTGCCAGGCGGTCAGCTGAAAGTGGGTCAGGTCCTGCAGTCCTTTTCGTTGGATACAATGTGCCTTACAGGCAGGGGATTAGTCCATGGAGGTCTCCATGTGCTCGCTGAACAGGTTGGTGATCTCGGTCTTGTGCTCAGCTACCCAGCCCTCATCGTAGTTGTCGAACAGCTTGATCTCGGACTGTGGGGTCATATAGTCGGCCAGCTTGGCGTCTTTCCTGAGCGGGCGGACGGTCAGATTGGAGCCCACTGCGTTCTGAATCTTCTCAGACAGCATGTAGTCCACGAACTTTTTAGCGTTCTCCGGGTGTTTGCAGCCCTTTAAGATCTGTACGGACTCGCCGGGGAATATTGCGCCTTCCTTGGGGAATACGACCTCAACGGCAGCGCCCTCCTTCACGTAGTTGGCAGCCGGGTCCTCCCAGGTAAGGCCGACCACGTACTCGCCCTCAGCCACGCCCTTGTACACCTGGCTGGAGCTGTTGGCCATCTTGCCGTCCAGATTGGCGATAAACTGATCCACATAGTTCCAGGCCTCATCCGAGAGCGGATCGCCGTCCTTGCCCATGCCGTAGAGCATCGCGAGCAGAGACTGGAATGCGGAGCTGGAGTTCACCGGATCGCCGAAGGCGATTTTGCCCTTTAACTCCGGGTTTAACAGGTCCTCAAAGCCCTCGATCTTCATGTCGCCCTTTAAGTCCTTGTTCACGATCATGACCGTGGGGTCTGCGAATGCGGGGGTGAAGTAGCCGGTGGTGTTTTTAAACGCGTCCAGCATGTTGGCGTCCTCGGGGGATACATACTCCATAAACAGGTCCTTGGAGGAGGACAGCATGGTCTGGTCAGCCACCCAGAAGATATCGCCGAGGGGATTGTCCTTCTCGGACTGTGCGCGCTTTAACAGCTCGCCGGTGCCGGCCACCACAACCTCCACCTTGATGCCGGTGTCCTTCTCAAATTCCGGGATCACGGCGTTGTTTAACGCCTCGCTTCTGGCGGTGTAGACAACTAATACCGGCTCCTCCGCGCTTGCCTCCGGCGCCTTGGTCTCGGCCGCTGCCTCGGATTTTGGGGCTTCGGTCTTCGCGGGCTCCGTCTTATCCGGTGCCTTGGTCTCGGCTGCTCCACCGGAACATCCGGTTGCTAAAAGGGCTGCTGCCATGACGACTGCGGTTGCTTTCTGGAATCGTTTCATATGTTCATTACCTCCCTCAAAAAATTTTGCTGCACCACAAATTTGATAACTTAATTCTAGCATCCATAGCGCGAAAGTAAATCCGACAATCGCACAAAAAGGTGGAAAATAAACAACACGGCCTCGGTTTCCCAACCCTTAAGGACACTTACAAAATATTAAAAATTTCTATTAAGTGTCGCAAAATCAAAAAAGATGTGGTATACTAAAAAAGTATGTCAACCGATATGCAGCGACAGATTGTGAGGAATACCTATGCTGAATGAGGAAAAGGTCAGATATATGGCAGAGCTGGCCATTTTTGAAAAGAATAAAGGCAGGGAAATGTTTTCCATTAACCGTTATTTCAAAGGGGACTACGTCAGCGGCCAGCTGTTCCGTTCCTTTTTTGGATACACCTTTTCCTATCTTCTGGTCCTGTTACTGTGGGTCTTATACCGGCTGGAGGATCTGTTGGGAAGCCTCTCCTTTGAGGAGCTGACGGAGCTGGGAAAAAAGTGGGGGCTCTGGTATCTGGGCGGACTGGCGGTGTACCTGTTTATCACCTGGCTGGTCTACGCCAGGCGCTACGACTACGCCTCGCGGGTCCAGATTATGTACTCCGCAAAATTAAAACACCTGCTGAAGCGCTATGACAAGCCAGACAAGGTGAATCATAAAGGAGGGAGGACCGCATGACAAGTCTTCTCGTTTGGAAAGAACATTTGAAGGCATTTTACGCCCGATACAATATGATCGTACAGCCCATCCTGCGGTTTGCGCTGGGGATGTGCGCGTTTATGAGCCTGAATGCAAATCTGGGATATATGACGCGGTTAAAGAACCCGGTGGTGCCGGTGCTTCTGTCCCTGGCGGGCGCGCTGCTGCCAACCGGCGCGGTGGTCTTCTTCGCCGGCTGTTTTATGATCGCGCACATCTACGCGGTCTCCCTGGAGATGGCGTTAATCTCCCTGGCGTTGATTCTGATCGTGGCGATTCTCTACTACGGCTTCCGGCCGGGGGACTGCTACCTGATGATTTTAACCCCGCTGGCGCTGATGGTGAAGTTGCCCTATGCGGTTCCGCTTTTGGTGGGCCTGGGCGGCACCCTGGCCTCCGTGGTGCCGGTGTGCTGCGGCGTCTTCCTGTACTATCTCCTGATGTACGTGAAGCAGAACGCGGGCGTCCTCACCGATTCCTCGGTGGATATTGTGCAGAAGTACAGCCAGATCATCAAGTCCGTGCTGTTCAACGAGACCATGTTCGTGATGATGGCCACCTGTGCGGCCGGAATCCTGGTGGTCTACTTAATCCGGCGCCTGTCCTTAAACTACGCCTGGAGTATCGCCATCGTGGCGGGCTGCGTGGCCCAGCTTCTGGTGATTTTCGTGGGAGATTTCGTGTTCAGCGTGTCCGTGCCCACGGGACAGCTCCTGGTCGGCATGGTGGCGTCCGCGCTGCTGGCCGTGGTCTACGATTTCTTTATCTTTTCGGTGGATTACAGCCGAACGGAGTACGTCCAGTTTGAGGACGATGACTACTACTACTATGTGAAGGCCGTTCCGAAGATGACGGTGAGCACGCCCGATGTGAAGGTGCAGAAGATCAGCACCCGCAAGCGCAGCTCCAGGGAGCGGGCTTAAAATGATGGAAAAAAATCTGTATATGGAAAGGGAGGTGAGAGCATGGCGGAGCTGATGGAAAAAGCCTCGTCCTGGCTGTCACTGCTGCCCAGGATATCCTTAAACAACCTGTTAGAGATCGCGATTATCTCCTTTCTGGTCTATGAGATTCTGTTCTGGGTGAAGAACACCAGGGCGTGGACTCTGCTAAAGGGCCTGGTGGTGATCCTGGTGTTTGCCGTATTCGCTGCCGTGCTGCACCTGAATACAATCCTGTGGATTCTGGAGAAGACCACGGGAATCGCTGTGACGGCCTTATTAATCGTGTTCCAGCCGGAGCTTCGAAAGGCTTTGGAGCAGCTGGGAAGCCAGAACATCATATCCAACATTCTGTCCTTCGACGACTCCAAGGATCATCAGAGCTTCAACGACAAGACGATCAATGAGCTGGTCCGCGCCACCTTCGAGATGGCCAAGGTGAAGACCGGAGCTCTGATAGTGATCGAGCGGGGAGCTTCCCTAAAGGAGATCGAGCGGACCGGAATTGAAGTCAACGGGCTGGTGACCAGCCAGCTTCTGATCAACATATTTGAGCACAACACACCGCTCCACGACGGCGCGGTGATCATCCGCGGCAACCGGGTGGCGGCCGCGACCTGCTACCTGCCTCTGTCGGACAACATGTCCATCAGCAAGGATCTGGGCACGCGCCACAGGGCGGCAGTGGGAGTGAGCGAGGTGACGGACAGCGTCACCATCGTGGTATCGGAGGAGACGGGGAGAGTAACCGTAGCAGAAGGGGGAACGCTGACAAAGATCACGGATGCCGAGGGCCTGCGCACCGTGCTTTCCGGAGTGAAAGACCAGACGGAGGGCGGCAACCGATTCAAACTGTGGAAGGGAAGGCTGAAGAATGAAAGAAAAGCTGGCGAATAATCTGGGGCTTAAAATCCTTTCTGTTTTCCTGGCCTTCTTTGTGTGGCTGGCGGTGGTCAACATCTCGAATCCCGAGGTGACCAAATACCAGGAGGTTCCCCTTGATATTTTAAATGAGGGCGTGCTGGAGTCCAAAAATCTGACCTACGAGATCGTGGGCGGAAAGAGCACGGTGTCTGTCAGCTACAAGGTGCAGACGCTCGATGCCAGCAGCGTGAAGGCGTCGGATTTCCGCGCCTACATCGACCTGGCCGACATGTATGAGCCTACCGGCTCCGTGCCGGTGAAGGTGGAGGTGTTAAACCACAAGAACCTGTTCATCGGCCAGCCGGTGCCGAGACCCGGTGTGATCCGGGTCAATACGGAGGACCTGCAGCGCAAGCGGTTTGACCTGGTGGTCAATCGGATTGGAGAACCGGAGCAGGACTACCATGTGGGCGCCGCGACCATCTCACCGACCTACGTGTATGTGACCGGACCTGTCTCCAAGGTGGGACAGATCAGTGAGGTGGGGATCGAGATCGATGTGGAGAACGCCAACTCAAACCTGACCGGAACGGCCAAGCCGATCTTCTATGACGCCAACAAAAACAAGCTGACCGAGCTGTCGGCGGACAGCCGCGTGAGCTTAAGCCGCACGGAGGTGGATTACGATCTGGCGGTGCTCAAGTCCAAGCGGCTCGCCCTAAACTTCGAGGTTGAGGGGAGAGTGGCGGACGGATACCGCTACACAGGCGTTGAGAGCAGTGTAAACTCGGTGGAGGTTATGGGCCTCAAGTCCACGCTGGCCGACGTCTCCACGCTCACGATTCCCAAGTCGGAGTTGAACATGGACGGGGCCACGAAGGATAAGGAGATTACGGTTGATTTGAAGGAATATCTGCCGGAGGGCGTACAGCTGGCGAAGGCGGACGACGACGGTGTGATCACGGTCACCATCAAGGTGGAGCCGTTAGAGAACCGGACCTACGTGCTGCACACCGACGATATCAAGCAGGTGGGCGCATCCAACCAGTATGAATATGAGTACGGACAGAATAATATCAATGTAGTGATCCGCGGCCTCAGGGAGGACTTAGATCAGCTGACGACCGATCAGCTGGAGGCGGAGATGGATGTCAGCCAGATGGTGCCCGGCGAGAACGAGGGCGAGCTGACGTTCCCGGGACTGCTGCAGAGCTCGGCCTATGAGCTCATGCGCTACGACAAACCGCAGGTTACAGTGACGGAGGTCGGTCCGGGAGCAGACGGAGACGGTGAGACGGGTGAGGCCGCCGAGACTACGGCGGAGGAGACAGCTGCCTCAGAGTGATAGTTTAGCAGTATGTAAGGAGAGGTATCTATGGTAAGTGCGATAACGGTGATAAAGAATCCCTCCGGCCTGCATTTGCGGCCCGCGGGTATCCTGTGCAAGGAGGCGCTGCTGTTTCGATCGACGATTTCATTCCGAATTGGAAATACGACGGCCAACGCCAAGAGCGTGCTGAGCGTGCTCGGGGCATGCGTGAAATCGGGGGATGCGATTGAATTCATCTGTGAAGGGCCGGATGAGGAGCAGGCGCTGACTGCTATGGTCAAGATCGTGGAGAGCGGTTTGGGCGAGTGACGGTTTCGCGGCGCATTTCTTGGCGCCGCGGGCTGTGAGTATAAATACTATTAAGGAGGTACAATATTATGAAAAAGGGAACAAGTGCTTCATCAGGCATCGGAATCGGCAAAGCAGCGATTGTGGAAGAGGCTGAGCTGGTTATCACAAGGGAGACGGTATCGGACACGGAGGCAGAGCTTGCGCGCTTTAAGGGGGCGTTAGAGACAAGCATGAAGGACACCGAGGCGCTGGCGGCGGATCTCGCCACCAGAGTGGGGGAGAAGGAGGCGGAGATCCTGCAGGGACACATCATGCTGCTGTCCGATCCCATGCTGACCAGTGAGATTGAGAACTCCATCAAAAATGACGCGGTGAACAGTGAGTTCGCCATTGAGAACGTCTGCAACATGTACGCGGACATGTTCGCCTCCATGGGGGACGAACTGATGCAGCAGAGAGCCACAGATATGCGCGATATCAAGACCCGGATGCAGAAGGTGCTGATGGGCGTGCACTCCGTGGACATCGCCGCCCTGCCCGCTGGCAGCGTGATTGTCGCCAAGGATCTGACCCCGTCCATGACGGCGGGAATCAACCCGGCCAACGTGACCGGAATCGTCACCGAGCTTGGCGGCCGCACCTCACACAGCGCCATCCTGGCGCGCGCGCTGGAGATCCCCGCGGTCGTGGCGGTGGAGAACCTGATGGAGCTTGTGAAGGACGGGGACGAGCTTGTGCTTGACGGCAGCACCGGCGAAGTGTTTGTAAACCCGGAGCCCGCAGTGCGGGCGGACTACGAGGCCAAGCGCGAGGCGTTTTTAAAGGATAAAAAGGAGCTGGAGAAGTACATCGGCAAGCCCTCCGTGACCAGGGACGGCGTGCAGGTGGAGATCGTGGCCAACATCGGAAAGCCCGAGGATGTGGACAAGGTGCTCCAGTACGACGGCGAGGGCGTGGGCCTGTTCCGCACCGAGTTTTTGTTTATGGACCGCACCTCCATGCCCACCGAGGAGGAGCAGTTTGAGGCTTACAAGAAGGTGGCCGTTGCAATGAACGGCAAGCCGGTGATCATCCGCACCTTAGATATCGGCGGCGACAAGGAGATCCCCTACATGGGCCTGGAGAAGGACGAGAACCCGTTCCTCGGTTACCGCGCCATCCGCTTCTGCTTAGACCGCAAGGAGGACATCTACAAGCCCCAGCTGCGCGCCCTGCTGCGCGCCAGCGCCTTCGGAAACATCCGCATCATGGTTCCGCTTGTGACCTGCATCGAGGAGTACCGGGAGGCCAGAGGGCTGGTGGAGGAGCTGAAGGCTGAGCTGGACGAGAAGGGAATCGCCTACAAGAAGGACATTCAGGTGGGCATCATGGTGGAGACCGCCGCCGCTTCCCTGATCGCGGACATCTTCGCCAAGGAGGTGGACTTCTTCAGCATCGGAACCAACGACCTGACCCAGTACACCATGAGCGTGGACCGCGGCAACAAGAAGGTATCCTACCTCTATTCCACCTTCAACCCGGCAGTGCTGCGCAGCATCCGCCACATCATCGAGAGCGGCCGCGAGGCCGGCATCATGGTCGGCATGTGCGGCGAGGCGGCCAGCGATCCCATGATGATCCCGCTGCTCTTAGCCTTCGGCTTGAACGAGTTCAGCATGAGCGCCTCCGCGATTCTGCGCGCCAGAAAGATGGTGACGGAGTACCGTGTCGAGGATCTCAAAGCGGTTGCGGACAAGGCCATGAGCTTTGCGACGGCAGCTGAGGTGGAGCAGTATATGAAAGAATTTGTGGAGAACGGAACGGTTTAATGGCAGTCTATCTGATTTGTTATGCGATTAGTTACCTGTTGGCCCGGCAGCATGTCTACATGCTGTCCGGGCTGGTTTTGATCATAGCGGCGCTGTGGCTCTACGTGAGCGACTACCGGCGGGAGGGAAATCTGATCCACCTGCGTGGCCTGTTCTGCCTGGCCTTCGTGGGCGGCCAGGGCGTGTCCTGCTTTAAGCTCAGCCGCCTGCAGACCGATTGGGCCAGGGAGACCTGGCTCTGCTTTCTGCTGGCCGCGGTGGTGTTCTACGGCGCGTACGAGGCGGTGGAGAGAGCGTGCGGCGAGGCGCAGGCGGAGCGCGGGTTCGCGCGCCGGCGCCTCCAGACCCGCCCATATTTCGCCCGCCGAATCCTCGTCTCCATGGCTGCGGTCACCGGCGTGTCGGCGGCGGCGTTTGCCTTCGAGGCGGTGAAGCTGGGCTTCATCCCCATGTTCTCCTACGGGGTTCCCCACGCCTACTCCTACTTCCACGTCAGCGGCGTGCACTATTTTACGGTGTCCGCCGTGCTGGTGCCCAGCCTCTTTGTGCTGTACCTGTTCTGGGCAGAGCCGGGGAGAGGGGGCAGGCGGATTTTCGCGGCGGTGCTCACCGGGATCTCGCTGATGATCCCGCTTTTGTGCGTGTCGCGGTTTCAGCTGATTTTGGCGGTGGGGATGGCGGTGTTCACCTTCATCTCCGTGCAGAGGACCTTCCGGCTGCGGTATGCCCTGGCGTTACTTGCGCTGATGGTGCCCGCCTACTTGGCGCTCACCGTGCTGCGCAGCCACAGCGTGGAGTATCTAAACGGCATCTTTGAGATGAAAAATCCAGCCACGCCCATATTTGTCACCCAGCCCTACATGTATATTGCGAACAATTACGACAATTTCAACTGCCTGGTGGAGCAGCTGGGCGCACACAGCATGGGACTTCGCATGCTGTTCCCGGTCTGGGCGCTGACGGGTCTCAAATTCCTGTACCCCTCCCTGGTGAGCTTCCCGCTGTTTGTGACCAAGGAGGAGCTGACTACGGTGACGCTGCTCTACGACGCGTACTACGACTTCGGCGTACTGGGAATTGTGCTGTTTGCGGCGCTTTTGGGGGCGGGGGCGGCGCTCCTCGCCCGGCTTCAGGCGCGCTCGGATAATCCGTTGGTCCACGTGGTCTACGCGCAGATTGCCATGTACATGGCGCTGTCCTTTTTCACCACCTGGTTCTCCAACCCGGCCACCTGGTTTTACCTGGCGGCGACTGTGGCTATCTACCTGTATGTGGGCGACTTTTTTCCTCGTTTT
>USJW01000062.1 GCA_900555045.1 uncultured Clostridium sp.
GCATATTATTGCTGTATAATGAAAGTTAATACATTTATCCGGCGGTTTGAACGAAAGTACAAAAGGTCATTTTTAAATATGGATTTTTGTACGATTGCAAATATTGTATATTCGATTAAAATTAAAAATTAGTACAGATATACAAAAAAACCTGAAAACAGGGCGGGGAAAACAGACAAAAGTCCATTGTATCCCCGGGAAATGCCGGAAACACAAGGGGGTACCAATCCCTTATAAAATTTAATTTTTCAAAGGAGGAAGGAAACAGATTATGCAAAAAAAATTTAAGAGACTGGCAGCGATGGCAATGGCGGCAATGATGGCCCTATCGGTGAGCGCGTGTGGGGGGAGCAAGAAGGATGAGAACAAGATTATCTTAGGTTACATCGGACCGCTGACCGGCGAGTCCGCGCTGTGGGGCGAGGTGGAGTCCAACACCTTAAAGATGCTGGTGGAGGAGACCAACGCCAACGGCGGAATCATCGGCAAGCAGATTGAGCTAAAAATCTACGACAACCGCGGGGACGCCGTGGAGACCACCAACGCGGCCCGCAAGGCCCTTCAGAACGACGGCGTTGTGGCCTTCATCGGACCGGATTCCTCCTCCGGCGCAATCGCGCTGGACGAGGTGTGCGAGGAGTACAAGGTTCCCCACATCACCACCACCGGCACCAACTACAAGGTGACCCAGCGCGAGGAGGACGGCTCCGTTCGCCCCTACGCGTTCAGAATCTGCCTGTCCGACCCGCAGCTGGGCGACATCATGGGCGGCTACGCCAAGGACAAGCTGGGATTTGAGAAGGTGGCGATCCTGTATGAGATCAGCAGCGAGTACTCCCTGGGAATCACCCAGAACTTCACCGAGTCCTTCGAGTCCAAGGGCGGCAAGGTGACGATCAAGGAGGCCTACAAGACCGGCGACGTGGACTTCAGAGCGCAGCTCTCAAAGATCAAGGAGCTGGGGGATTTCGACGCACTGATGATCCCGGCCAACTACAAGGAGGTGGGCCTGATCGCAAAGCAGGCCAGAGCGCTGGGAATCGATGTTCCGTTTTTGGGCGTGGACGCGTGGATGATGCAGGACCTGTTTGAGATCGCAAAGGACGAGGTTCAGGAGGCTGTGTTCCCCTGCGCCATGGACGTAAACGACGAGAGCCTGCAGGAGTTCAAGAACGCCTTCCAGGAGAAGTGGAACATGGACCCGGACAAGGGCGGAACCGACGCGTACCTGGCTTACGACTGCTTTGAGCTGATCAAGTACGCCATCGAGACCGCAGGCGAGGCAACCCCGGAGAAGATCCGCGACGCCATGGAGAACGCCAAGGACGTGCCCTGCCTGACCAGCGTGATCTCCATCGATCCCACAACACATAACCCGGTCCGCACCGCCTCGATCTTCCAGATTCAGGGAACGGACTTTGTAAAACTCGACGAGTACCGCATGGACTAGGAGGGAGGGAACATTTTTGTTCTTTCAACAGTTAATTAACGGATTGTCGATCGGCAGCATTTACGCGCTGATGGCGGTGGGCTACTCACTGATCTACAGTCTACTCAATTTTACCAACTTTGCCCACAGCATCACGGTCACGATCGGTGCGTTCTGCGCATTCTTCTTCCTGTCCAACCTGGTGCAGAACCTCTATTTGGGAATTATCATCGCCGTGCTGGCGGCCGGCGGCCTGGCCATGCTCATTGAGATACTGGGGTACCGCCCGCTGTTAAAGAAAAAGGCGCGCCGCATCTACCTCCTGATCACTGGCCTGGGAATCTCCACCATGTGCGAGAACCTGATCATCATCAGCTTCAGCAGCCGGTTCAGAGTTTATCCGGTCAACTTTTCCAACGAGTCCATCAACCTGTTCGGCGCCAGCGTCGGGCAGGTGGACCTGATCATCTTTGTGGTGAGCATCACGGCGCTGGTGCTGGTGGAGCTGTTTATCCGCAAGTCCCGGGCCGGGCTGGCCATCCGGGGCGCCTCCTTCGACCTCGACGCCACGTCCCTCATGGGCGTGAACGTGCAGAAGCTGATTCTTCTGGTGTTCCTAATCGCCGGATCCCTGGCGGGGCTGGCCGGAGCGCTTCTGGGCGCCAAGTACACGGCGTTCCCCACCCTGGGAACCGCCATGACCAACAAGGCGTTTATCAGCTCCGTGTTCGGCGGCCTGGGAAGCATCCCCGGCGCGGTGCTGGGGGCGATCATACTGGACATCGGTGAGACGCTGATCTCCAGCTATATTTCCTCGTCCATGCGAGATATCTTTGCATACGCGCTGCTCGTGATCGTACTGTTCGTCCGCCCGTCCGGGCTGATGGGCAAGGCCACGGAAGACAAGGCATAAGGGAGGTGTGGAAATGAATTATTGGATGGGTGTTGCGACACTGACCGGTATCTACATGATAGCAATTCTTGGCGTTTCCATACTGACCGGATTTACAGGACTGTTTTCCATGGGGCACGCGGGGTTTATGGCCATCGGCGCCTACACCTCGGCGCTGATCACAAAGACCTTCCACGTCCCGATCCTGGTGGGCGTGTTCTGCGGCATGTTTACGGCCCTGGCCATCGGGCTCATCATCGGCTACCCCACGCTCAAGCTGAAGGGCGACTACTTCGTCATCGCCACCCTGGGAATCGGCGAGGTGACGAAACTGATCATCGAGAACCTTCCGGACCTCACCGGCGGTGCCAGAGGCCTGACGGACGTGCCCAAGGGGGCCACATTTCCGGTTGTGCTCTGCTTCCTGGTGGTGATCGTCTGGGGACTGCGCAATTTCCTCCGCTCCAAGCACGGGCGCAACTGCATCGCGGTGCGGGAGGAGGAGCTTGCCACCGCGTCAATCGGCGCGAACGTGGCAAATTACAAGATGCTGGCGATGGGAATCAGCTGTGCGCTCTGCGGGATCTCCGGGGCGCTGCTGGCCCACTACATGCACTATTTAAATCCCACCATGTTCAACATGGTGAAGTCCGACGAGCTGGTGATGACTGTAATCCTGGGCGGCTGCGGTAGCCTGACCGGAACCATCATCGCCTCCATGATCCTGGTGCCCCTGCCGGAAATTCTGCGCTTCGGTTCCGTTCAGGAGTGGCGCATGGTGTTCTACGGCCTGCTTGTGGTCCTGGTGATCATCTTTAAGCCCTCGGGCCTCATGGGGACCAAGGAATTCAGCGTGCAGGGACTTAAAAACCTTGCGGGCAGCGCGAAAAAGAGATGGAAGGAGCGATAACGCATGGCGCAGCAGAAGTTTATTTTGCAGCTACAGAACGTCGTGAAGCGCTTTGGCGGTATCACGGCCTCCAACAATATAACGATCAATGTGCCTGAGGGCAGCATCTACGGGATCATCGGCCCCAACGGGGCGGGCAAGACCACGCTGTTCAACATGATCACGGGCGTATACGACAGCACGGAGGGCACGGTGCTGTTTGAGGGGGAGAAGATCAACGGGCTTCCCACCCACGAGATTGCGGCCAGAGGCATCGCCCGGACCTTCCAGAACATCCGCCTGTTTGGCGACCTGACGGTCTACGACAATCTGCTGACCGCGTGCCAGAAAAATATCACCTACAGCCTCCTCGACGGGATTCTGCGCACGGAGAAGTGCCGGGCCCAGGAGCGGGAGAGCCGGGCGTTCTGCGACCAGCTGCTCGCGGAGGTTGGGCTGTCAGACCAGAGGGATCAGAAGGCCAACAATCTGCCCTACGGAATGCAGCGCCGCCTGGAGATTGCCCGGGCGCTTGCGACCTGCCCCAAGGTGATTCTTCTCGACGAGCCTGCGGCGGGCATGAACGAGGAGGAGAGCGCCAAGCTGTCTGAATTTATCCGGGAGATCCGGGACAAGAAGGATGTGACCGTGGTGATCATCGACCACCACATGGATGTGATTATGGCGATCTGCGACCAGATTTCCGTGCTCAACTTCGGTACCCTCTTAGCGGAGGGGAGACCGGAGGAGATACAGAATAATCCGGACGTGATCTCCGCGTATTTGGGGGTGGATGAATAATGCTCAGAGTGGAGAATCTCAGTTTTTCATACGGCAAAATCCAGGCAATCCGCAACGTCAGCTTTGAGCTCCAAAAGGGCGAGATCATGGCGATTGTGGGGGCCAACGGGGCCGGAAAATCTTCCCTCATGAAGTGCATCGCAGGGCTTTTAAAGCCCCAGTGGGGGGAGGTTTACTTAAACGATAAGAAAATGGAGTCTGCGGCGTACCGGGTGGTGGAGTCGGGGGTGTCTCTGGTTCCGGAGGGGCGCTGGATTTTTCCGAACCTGACGGTGGAGGAGAACCTGCTCCTCGGTGGCTACACCAGCAGAAACCGGGCGGCCGGGGTCGAGCGCTCCTTTGCCATGTTCCCGCGCCTTGAGGAGCGCAGAAGGCAGCGGGCGGGCACCATGTCCGGCGGCGAGCAGCAGATGCTAGCCATCGCCCGGGGGTTGATGTCAAACCCCAAGGTGCTGCTTCTTGACGAGCCGTCCCTGGGGCTGGCGCCGCTCATTGTGAACGACATCATGTCCATCATCAAACAGATCAACAATGAAGGGATTTCCGTGCTTCTGGTGGAGCAGAACGCTCGCAAGGCATTGTCCATCGCCCACCACGCCTGCGTGCTGGAGCAGGGGCAGATTGTGAAGACGGGAACCGGCGCAGAGCTGGCAGCGGACGAGTCCATCGTGGCGGCCTACCTGGGCAAGACGAAAAAATAAAGGGAAGAGAGGGATTTCGCGTGAGAGAGAGCGTACAGAGGGCCATGTTCGACTATTTCGGCCTGGAGGGCCAGACGGCCATCGTGACCGGATCCGGCAACGGGATCGGGCGGGCCACCGCCATCATGCTGGCGGATTTGGGGGCGAACGTGATGGTCTGTGATATCGAGGGGGACAGCGCTAAAAAGGTGGCGGAGGAGATTGCAGAGCGCGGCGGCGCAGCGGTCTGTAACCGGTGCGACGTGACGAAGCTTGAGGAGATAAAAGAGACCATAAAAAAGACGGTGGACGCCTTCGGAAATGTGGATATTCTGGTCAACAACGCGGCCGGGTTCGGCGGCGGCAAGACCTTTGATGTGATGACCTACGAGGAGTGGGACCGGCTGATTAGGATCAACCTGACCGGCGCCTACATGTTCACCAATGAGGTTCTGCCCTACATGGTGAAGAAGCAGCACGGAAAGATCTGCATGGTCAGCTCCGGAGCGGCGCTGGGGTATGACTTCTCGGATCCCCACTACGCGGCCTCCAAGGCGGGCATGATCGGCCTGGCGAAGGAATTGTCCCAGGAGCTGGCAAAGCACCGGATCAACGTCAACGTGCTGGGCACCGGACTTACGGACACCCGCATGGCGCACCTTCCGGGGCGTTCCTGGGAGGATGAGACCAAGGGGCTTCCCTGGTACCGGGTGGGCACGCCCAAGGATCAGGCGTCCGCCATTGTATTCCTGGTGTCCGAGGCCGCGGAGTATATCACCGGACAGGTGCTCTGCCCCAACGGCGGCGCCTGGATGTGAGGTTTTGTTGAGAAAGGAAGCGTGAGTTATGGAGTACGATTATTTAAAGATTGCCGGAAAGCCCGCCATCGTGACCGGGGGAGGCCGTGGGATCGGCCGGGCCACGGCGCTGGCGCTGGGGCGGTTTGGGGCGAAGGTGATGATCTGCGACGTCCACGACGACTGGGGGGAGAGCGCGGTGAAGGAGATCCGCGATCACGGCGGAGTGGCAGAGTACCGCCACTGCGACGTGGCGGACTCGGAGCAGGTGAAGGCCCTGGTTGCGGCCACGGTGGAGGTCTTCGGAGATGTGGACATCCTGGTGAACAACGCGGGCATCGGGAGCGTTTCCCTGCCCTTTGAGGAGATCACGGACGAGGACTGGGACCGGATGCTGCGGGTGGATTTAACCGCGCCGTTCTATCTGTGCCGTGAGGTGATTCCCTACATGAAGGCCAGACAGCACGGGAAGATCATCAACATCAGCTCCGGCTCCGGGATCATCGGCTGTGAGTTCTGCTCCCACTACGCGTCGGCCAAGGCGGGGCTCATCGGGTTCACCCAGTCCATCGCCAAGGAGCTGGGTGGGGACCACATTAACGCCAACGCCATCGCGGTCCCCACCACTCAGACGCCCATGCTGAAGGAGACGGACTTCGATATATTCGTGGAGGACGAGCTGCGGGACATCCCCTGGGGGAGAATCGGGACGCCGGAGGACATCGCGGATATGGTTCTATATCTGGCCTCGGACGCCTCCGAGTACGTGACCGGGCAGGTGCTGGCGCCCAACGGCGGGCGCAGGACGCCGGTGTAGGAGGGAAGGCCGGCGTTTCACGGCCGGTGTAGGAGGAAGGACCGGCGCTTGGCGGCCGGCGACAGTAAAAATATGATTGCAAAAGGAGCAAATATATGAGATGGCCTAACGGAGCGAAGAGTGCATTTGCTTTAGGGTTTGACATGGACGGCGACACCATCTGGCGCAACAAGACCCGGTGTCTGCCAAACGGGGACAGCTACATCAAAGGGCCCTCCATCGGCCAGTACGGCACGAAAAAGGGTGCCCTCAGGGTGCTTGAGATCCTGGAGGAGTTCTCCTTAAAGTCCACCTGGTTTATTCCGGCCAACATTGTGATGGAGCACCCGGATGTGGTGGAGAAGATTCTGAACCTGGGGCATGAGATCGGACATCACGGTCTGGACCACACCGGGGAGTATGGGGCGACCTTCGAGGAGCAACGGGAGCGCATCGAGCGCTGCCAGGAGATTTTCTTAAAATATACCGGGCGCAGGGCGGTGGGCTTTCGGCCCACGGGCGCGTTGCTTCCGGAGACGGAGCGGTGGATCTACTCGGAGGGCGGTTTTGTGTACTCCAGCGCTGGGATCAGCGGAGAGGCATGCAGTTGGTACGAGGTGGAGGGGGAGCCCACCCATGCGGTGAACATCCCATGCCGGGATGAGCAGATGGACGACTATGTACAGACAGTGTTCCACTCCTACCCCGCCGTGCTGGTGGGGATGCCCCGCATCGCCCCCTACGAGAACGCGTACTCCAACTGGATCCGCGAGGTGGAGGGCATGGTGCGCATGGGCAATTCCGGCTCCACGGCGTTCCACCCGCAGATTGCTGGGACTCCGGGGCGGGCGGTGATATTTCGCAGCTTCTGCGAGTATCTGGCCTCCAACCGGGAGGTGTGGTGCGCGCCCTGCATAGAGATCGCGAATTACTATAAAGCAGTGATGGAGGGGAATGACGATGCTCATTGAGAAGACGGCATGGCCGCAGAATAAGACGTGCGCAGCCATGATCAGCGTGAACCTGGACGCCGAGTTTTTCGGAAAGATCTACTATCCGGACCTCAACGTGGACGAGGGCGACATTCTGCGCCTGGGGCGCACCAGCATCCGCTTTGGGCTGCCCAAGCTGCTTGAGGTGCTTGACCGGTATGAGGTCAAGGCCACCTTCTTTATACCGGGAGCCGTTGTGAAGCGCTACCCGGAGGCGGTTGCCTCCATCGTTTCGCGTGGGCATGAGATCGGCTGCCACGGAAACAACCACGAGATTCTGGCCCACATGACGGCCGGCGAGCAGCGGGAGGCGCTTATGGAGGCCAGGGAGCTTCTGACAGAGGCGGCCGGGAAGGCGCCCCTGGGCTTTCGGATGCCGGAGGGGGAGATCAGTGAGGAGACGCTCACGATCGCGAAGGAGCTGGGCTTCACCTACTCCAGCTCCCTGTCGGACGACGACGTGCCCTACGTGCGGGAAATTTCCGGGCTGTTGGAGCTGCCCATCCACTGGGAGCTGTTCGACCTGCCCTACTTTGTGTTCACCTTTGACCCGCCGATCCCTCCGGGACAGTCCCGCAGCGCGCGGATGGACGACGTGCTGAAAAACTGGCTCTATGAGCTTAAGGGCGCGCGGCGGTTCGGAACGCTGTTCAACCTGCAGCTGGATCCCCAGGCCATCGGGGAGCAGGGGCGGATTTTCATGTTGGAGGCGCTGCTTGAGGAGCTCAAGAAGGCGGATGATGTTTGGGTTGCGACCGGCGGGGAGATCGCCGCGCATTTTGGCAGATAAAGGAGGTACATTGTGGCAGAAGCAGCACTGAATGCAATGGCCCAGCAGCTGGTGGATTTGACCCTGTGCAAGACGCGCTACGACGCGTGGGATTTACAGTGGTACACCGAGGGGCCGTTCTGGAGAAGGACCAGCATGCGCTATTCCCGGGAGTATAAGATCATTCCCGACTATGAGATCGGGGATATGAAGCACGGGAAGTCGCTGGAGAATATTTTGGACGAGTCGGAGAGCCTGCTCTACAGTCTGAAGCGGTACCGGGAGAGCGCACCGGAAAAAGAGTGGCAGCGGGTGGATTACCTGATCGACCACGTGGGGAACCTAAACGTGCGCACACGGATGCTGGCGGGGGAGCACTTCTCCTTTGACCAGATGACCGACGGGCTGTACTGTCTGGTGGCGCCCGCTTGCGTCTACAAGAAATTTGACGATATTTTGGGAGAGCTTGACCAGGCGCTCCCGGGGACGGGAACGGTGCAGGAGAAGATCGCAGAGTTCCGCAAAAAGCTTGCGATTCCGCCGGAGAACCTGCTGTCCGTGATAAAAACCTCCACCCAGGTCTTCCACGACATCGCGGTGAAGCGCATGGACGTGACCGGCAACAGCATGCCCAGGGTGCGGGTGCGCGAGCTGCCGAGCAAGGACATGGTATTTCTGTCTATCCTGTTCGGGTACGACTACAATCACATTGAGTACGAGCGCAACTTTAACCTTCTGTACCCATGGACGGTGGAGAAGGTGGTGGAGTATGTGGGCCACGAGATGGAGCCGGGCCATTTAACCTACTTTGAGAAGCGGCTCCAGACCATGATCGACACCTGCTGGCCGGAGATGTCCATCGTCTCCCAGTTCTCCACCTCCAACGCCTTCGGCGAGGGCTCGGCCCGCCACGCCATCTCCATGAGCTTTGACAACTCGGTGGAGAAGCTGACGGAGTTCGAGCGGGAGATCATTTTCAAGAATGCAGGGATCGACACCCAGCTGGCCAGTCTCATGCCCCTGTGGCACAGGTACTGCGAGATCTCCGGCTACGGCAAGCTGGAGGCCACCAGAAACCTCTGGGACGGCGTCTGGACCAGGGAGGAGGCCGGACAATTCTTGGAGAAATACGCGTTCGCGGACGCGGGCACGGGCGCAGAGTCCGTGGACCATCTGGCGGAGGACGACGGCCACTTTGTGGCCCACGACTACGCGCGGGACGTGGTGAGAGACTACTTTAACACGGTGGCGGAGTCGGTGGATGAGCAGTGGAGGATGTACGAGAAGCTGTGCTGCTCCCATGTGTCCATGAGAGGGATTAAGGATCAGTCGTTTCGGGTTTGAGTGAGATAGATAGAAAAGGAAAGGGCCGTCTCGGGGGAGGCGGCCCTTTGGCTGTTTGTTTTCTCACGGATCCAGCTCACTGTCCAGGATTCCCGCCTGGATCAAGGTCTGAATCTTTAATCCCAGCGACAGGTTGAACACGGTCTCGCTGTCGGACAAATTTTTACCCAGTATCTGGGAAATTTTGTTCAGCCGCGCGTACAGGGTGTTCTTGTGGATGAACAGCGCATTGCAGATGGCGGACGGCGAGGCGCAGCAGGTGATGTAGGCTGTCAGCGTGGGGAGAAGGTCCCCGCTGTGGCGGTTGTCGTAGTCGATGATGGGCTGTATGTACTCCTTGTACAAGTGCAGCAGGGGGGTGAAGTCCACCTGGCTGGAGTGATCGAAGAAGAAGCGCAAAATTCCCAGCTCCCCGTAATAGCAGGGCGCCTTCTCCAGAGAATTCTGGGAGATGGCTAACGCTTTGAGGGCCTGAAGGTAGCCCTGCCGAACCTGTTCGGTGGGAACGATATCGCTGATTCCCACGCCCTGGTACTGGTCCTGCAGGAACTCCTGGTACAGGGAGATCACTAACTCGAAGTCCGGCTTCCCCTTAGGCACCAGCTGGCGGGGCAGCATGGTGACGATGTAGTCCTTTCTCTCAAACAGGAAGAAATTGATGGTGCCGAGGGCGGTCACCAGCCGGTCGTAGAGGGCGTTGAACTGCTGGCTGGTGAGCAGCTCGTGGAAAAAGGTGTCCGAGGTGGCCTGGGGCGTGCGCCCCGCGATGACCACGTAATACTCGTCGAAGATGACCTTCTGAACCAACCCGTACTTCTGCATCAGCCTGCGGAAATCCGTCTGCTCCGACTCCACCAGCTCGTCCAGCAGGAAGTCGTAGTAGCGGTTGACCGTGTGGGCGATCTCGTCGGATTTGATGATCTCAAATTTGATGATCGCCAGGATCTGCTGGATTTTGATGCTGCGCTCCGGGGAGAGCATCTTCACCCGCTCATCCAGGGAGAGGAGCAGGTAGCCGTAGCAGTTGCCCGCGTCCGTGACAGGGAAGATAAAGATCCGGCAGCCCTGCCCCTTGCAGTACTCGTTCCGGCAGAGGTAGCCGCTCATGGGATTGCCGTTTATGCCCTCCGCCAGGCAGGAGTGGTATGCCGCAGAGTTCAGCTGAAAGTTTTCCAGTGCGGACTCCCAGTTGAAGGAGTCCTCGTTGCAGAACGGGTTTAACACCAGGTAGCCGGAGGTGTCGTGAGTGTTCTGCAGGTGAAAATCCGAGGTGACGAAGGCCACCGGGCACTCCAGGAGCTCGGCGGCGATGCGGATGATGCTCTCGCCCTGGCCCTTGTGGTGAAGGAGTTCCTTGGAGAGCCGCTCCATGGTCTCGAGGCTGGCCTCAGCCAGGCGCTGCATGCCGCTGTAGGCCAGCTTGTAGCACTGGGAGATGGTCACAGAGACGTCCGATCCCTCCGGGATCAGAAACTGGGGAAGTGCCGGGCGGGCTGTGCCAGAGGATTCAAAGGGGGAGGCGTCGTCCCGGTAGCGCACAATGGCGCAGGAGCGCTCGGCCAGCAGCTTTGCGTGCTCTGCGGTCAGCTGCCGCAGGCAGCCATGAGGGATAAACAGCAATGTCTGTTCCCCAAGCGCCGCCACAAAACCGGGGTTTTCCGGCTCGAAGACGGCGATGTGGTGCATCTCCGGCTGCTGCAAATTTTCCGGAAACGGTGTGCACGGGTCCAAAACTCTGCTGCTGACCAGATTGTTTAAATTGAAGTCCATAGGGGTGTCTGTGCCTCCTTCGGGGTGATGACAAGTTTGACGTTATTATACCATAGAGGGAGATGAAGCGGCAAGGAAAGTTGCGATTGGGGAGAATTAAGAAATATAGGTTAAGGCCTACAGTTGGCATAAATTTTCGAGTGCATGATTGGCGATTTTCTGCAAAAAATTATGTGGAAAGTCCTATTGACTTCCAGCTTTGGGCTTGCTAGAATGTAGGTACAAAGAAAGTTTACCGCTGACCAATATGCGGTATATAAGTGGTTGGGTTGTAAGTTTACCGCTGACCGATATGCGGTATATAAATGGTTGGGTTGTAAGTTGAGTCCTTCGCCATGAGGCGGAGGACTTTTTCCATCGTGAGGGCGGGACAGATGAAGAAAACAGGGTTTTATATTATCAAAGATAAGTTTTTTGAGGACATGTCAGATCCGTACCTCAAAGGGAACAAGGCAGAAAACAGACCCCATTATTATTGCTTTGAGGATGCGAAGACTGGAGTATACTGGATGATTCCTCTGTCCAGCCGCATCGAAAAATATAAGAGAATTGTAGAGCAAAAAGAAAAAGCAGGAAAGCCCTGCGATATTATCCATATTGTCAAACTGGATGATAATCTGGAGAGCGCATTTCTGATACAGGATATGTTTCCTATAACGGACAAATACATAGAGCGGGAATACACAATCGCCGGGAATCATCTGATGTTGACCAGTGAACATACAGCCAAAGAGATTGAAAAGAAGGCAAGGAAAGTCGCAGGTATGCTGAAACGAGGCGTGAAGTTCACTCCCACACAGCCAGATGTTATGGCAATATTGAAAAAGTTGTTACAGGTGCGGGAAAAATAAGCTTTCTATTGACGCTATGAGAAATCGTCAACAAAAAATTATTAATAATGCTAACAGATCTGGTTTAGGTAAAGACAGAGGTCAAATCCCCCCCATCAAAAAAGGAGATTTTCCCTCTGTCTTTCCACGTATATCCCCAACCCTCCTCACGCCTTCCCCTCCAGAAATTCCCTCAAATACCCGCAAAACAACTCCGTATTCTCCGCCGACGCAGCGGTGGGCGACTGGTGGGTCAGGAGGTAGAGAGTCCGCCTCGGCGGGGCCGGGTCCAGTGTGAGGATGCGGATCGGCGCGTGGCCCATCAGCCCCCGCGCGGTGGTGGCGGGCATCACGGTCCAGTAATCCTCCATCTCCAAAAAGCCAGTCAGGATGGAGATGCTGCTGGCTGTGACCAACGGCCGGTGGGAGGGGCCGATGTAGCGGTCGTGCCACACCTTGAACTCCGGGCCCCAGCCGATATTGTTGTTGAAGGGCGAGCCGGTGAGGAGCTCCTTTTCCGGCGGAAGGGAGGCGGGGGAGATGGAGGGGGGCAGCTCCCCATCCGGCTGCAGCTCCCCATCCGGCGACATCCCCTTCGGCACCACCAGCACCATATCGTCCGACATCACCGGTGTCACCTTCACGTGGGGCATGCTGGCCTGGTAGAGGGCGAAGCCCACATCCGCCTGTTTCTGGCTGACCAGGGAGTAAATCATGTCCGCCGGGTAACACTTGATGTCCAGGGAGAAGCCGTGGAGGGAGACCAGGTCCCGGTAGAGGGGCGTCAGGTTGTAGTCCAGGAAGCTGTCCACCGTGGCGATTGAGAGGTGAGGGGACTCATGGCGCCGGCTTAGCTGGTCCGCCTCGTTCCAGAGGGAGAGCATCTGGGCGGCGATCCGGGAAAACTCCACGCCCTTGGGGGTGGGGACGGAGGCCTTGACGCCCTTTCTGCGCTCGAACAGCTCAAAGCCCAGCTCGTCCTCCATGGCCCGCAGGCGGGCGCCCGCGGTGGAGGGGGAGAGGTAGAGCAGTTCGGCGGCTCTCATAAGATTCTGTTCCTCAAACATGGTCATAAAAAGCTGCAAATCGTCGCGGTTCACAAACGGATCCCCCTTTTATTTGTCTGGCCGGCCAGCGCCGCTGGGGCGCGTCGAGCCGGGCCGGGATGTATACATGTCATGACGCGCGCTAGACGTCCAGCATGGAGATGAACTGCGCGTTGGCCAGGATGAAATCCCGCCGCGGCTCCACCTCATTCCCCATGAGCATGGAGAAGGTGCGGTCCGTCTCCGGGGAGACTCCCCCGTCCGGCAGCCAGTCCATGGTGACCTTTAGGAGCACGCGGCGCTCCGGGTCCATGGTGGTCTCCCACAGCTGGCCCGCGTCCATCTCGCCCAGCCCCTTGTAGCGCTGGATTTTGTAATTGCCGTCCCGCCCCTCCTCGTCCAGGATCCGGGACAGCTGCGCGTCACTGTAAGCATACCAGAGTTTGCGCCCTTTTTCTACCCTGTAGAGCGGCGGTTGGGCCAGATAGATGTGGCCGTGGCGGATCAGGCCGGGCATGAAGCGGAAGAGAAAGGTCAAAAGCAGGGTGGTGATGTGGGCCCCGTCCACGTCCGCGTCGGTCATCAGGATGATCTTGTGGTAGCGCAGCTTTTCCAGGGAAAAGTGCTCCAGGATTCCGGTCCCGAAGGCGGAGATCATAGCCTTGATCTCAGCGTTTGCGGCGATCTTGTCCATGGCCGCCTTCTCCACGTTTAAGATTTTTCCGCGCAGCGGAAGGACCGCCTGGTTTTCGCGGCAGCGGGCCAGCTTGGCGGAGCCGCCCGCGCTGTCCCCCTCCACGATGAACAGCTCGCAGTTTGCCGGGTCGCGCCCGGAGCAGTCCGCCAGCTTTCCGGGAAGCGTGAGCCCGGACAGGGCGGTCTTACGGCGGGCCAAATCCCTTGCGCTCTTGGCCGCATCCCTGGCCTTTCGGGCCAGCAGCGCCTTCTCGCAGACCGCCTTGGCCGCGGCGGGGTGCTGCTCCCAAAACAGAGTCAGCTTTTGGAACACCAGGCTGTCCACCGCCGGACGCGCCTGGCTGCTCCCAAGCTTTTGCTTCGTCTGCCCCTCAAACTGCGGTTCGCCCATGCGGACACTTACCACGGCGGTGAGCCCCTCCTCCAGCTCCGCCCGGGTGAGGGCCGGGTGGGAATCCCCCAGCAGCTTTAGATTCCGTGCACAGTTGTTCATGGCCCGCACCAGGGCGGTGTAGAAGCCGGTGACGTGGGTGCCGCCCTCCGGGGTGGAGATGTTGTTGGCAAAGCTGCACAGGCAGTTTCCGTAGCCCGCGGTGTGCTGGAGGGCAAACTCCACCTGGATTCCCTCCGAATCCGACAGGCCGTGGATGATCTCCGGGTAGAGGGGTGTGGCGTCCCGGTTCAGCCACTGGGTGAAGTCCCGCAGGCCGTCGGCGAAGCAGAAGGTGTCCCGCCGCGCGGACTCCCCCCGCATATCTGTAAGCTCGATGTACAGTCCCCGCGTCAGAAACGCCGTCTCGCGCAACCGATTTTTCAGCGTGTCATAGCAAAAACACGTGTCCTGAAAGACTGCCGGATCCGGAAGAAAAGTAACGGTGGTTCCGTGCTCTCCCGGCGCGCAATGCCCGGTGACCGTCACAGGCCCCTGGGGCACGCCGCGGCGGTAGCTTTGGGACCAAACATCCCCCTCCCTGCGTACTTCCACAGACAGCCGGGTGGACAGGGCGTTGACCACGGAGGCGCCCACGCCGTGGAGACCGCCGGACACCTTGTAGTTCTCGCCGTCGAACTTGCCGCCCGCGTGGAGCACCGTAAATACCACCTCCAGCGCGTTTAATCCGGTCTTTTTCTGGACGCCCACCGGGATCCCTCTCCCGTTGTCGGCCACGGTCAAAGAGCCGTCCTCATTTAGCGTGACACTTACCGCGCTGCAGTGCCCGGCCAGCGCCTCGTCCACCGCGTTGTCCACGATCTCCCAGACCAGGTGGTGGAGCCCCTGGGCCGACGTGCTGCCCACGTACATGGCGGGCCTCATGCGCACCGCCTCCAGACCCTCCAGGATCTGGATCTGCGACGCGTCGTAGCTACTGTCCGCATCCGCGGGGGTAAAAGAAAAGGAGGCGGGCGCCTCCTGGTTCAGTGGATCCTGTTTCATGGCAATACTCCTCGCTTTATAGTTGGATTATTGCCATTATAGCAAACCCTATGGAAAAGGCTTGCCTGATTTCCTGTGATTAAATAGCGGAAAAACCGCACAACCGGCAGGGCAGGATTTACGGGTATTTTTCCCCGTACAGCTCCCTCGCCGCCCGCGTGTATTGCCTTACAAAATTTTCCTTCTGCGCCGTGTACCCATCGCGGTCGTGCTCGTACCTGGGCCAGAGCTCCAGCTTCAGCTTCTCATACGCGGCCGCAGTCTTTGGGTGGCTGTTCAGATAATCCCTGAAGTACAGCTCGTCATTGTCGCCCGGCCCCCGCAGGTGCAGATGGAAGACCCGCTCGGCGAACCCGTCGGGGGTGTACCCCTTATTAAAGGAGAGCCGCCCCGGACGGGTGTTCATCAGGGTGTACCCGGATTCCTGAAGCAGCCCGCTTAAGTGCGGCAGGTCCGTGAGCGAACGCGCCTCCAGCAGAATGTCCACGATGGGCTTGGCCCAGATGCCGCGGACGGCGGTGCTCCCCACATGGCTTATGCGCTTTACCCGGCTGTCCGGCAGCACGGTTTTGAGAGCGCGCCTCTCCTCCTCGTACCAGCTCTCCCAGGCCGGGTTCGGCTCCGTAAGAAAAATGGGAAAGAGCGCCCACAGCTCCTCCAGCGTCATATCGGACAGTTCCCGTGTCATGCTTCCTCGCCTCCTGCTACTTGTCCCGCGCCGTCTCCAGCCACGCAAGCGCCTTCTCGTACTGTTTCCGGTCAAAGGTGATTTTCCCCTTGCACAGGTCGAAAAAGCCCTCCTCCTTCAGCTGGCGGATGGTGCGGTTTAAGGTTTTCACGTTGACCCCGATTTCCTCCTGGAGCAGCTGCCTGGTGCGGCTGATTGTGAACTGCTTTGGCGGCGCGGGCCCGTCAATCCCCTGCTGCCCGGCATATTTCACCATGTAGTCTAAGAGCAGGTAGCTGGGCGGGTAGAAGAGCTTGGCCCCGTTGTTGTAGGAGGAGCGGTAGAGCTTGAAGGCGGTGTGCCGCGCCGTGAGGCTTAGGATGTTCATGTCCTCGGCCAGCCACCGCTCCGCGTCCTTCCGGCTGATGTAGGCCACCACGTTCTCCGTCACGGCCTCGATGGTGACCGAGGTCCGCGGCATCCCGGCAAGAATCGTCACCTCGCCGATAAAATCGATGGCCTTATTTCCCTCGATCATGTACACGTTTCCGTTTTCAAACTCATTGATCACTCGGTTCTCCCCCAGGGCCACGATGCCGAAATACCCCAGCTCCATGTTCTTCTGGTGGATGATGGAGCCGGCCGCATGGGTCCGCACGGTGCAGCGGCTGCGGATGTCGGCGGGCATATTTTTCGTGTATTCCAGGAGCTTTGGGCATTTCTTCTCCAGCTCGGTCAGCGTCATATCGACCCCTCGTTTCTTTTGTCCCGCGGCATGGGCCGCGTGAATTCTCATGTCTCCAGTATAGCATCCTGTAAATTCCAAAATCAATTGAAATTTTCGTTAAAAGTGCTCATTTGTCCTTTTTTATCGGGAACGATTTGGATAAAATATTCAATACAAGGTGATTGTAACAGCCGGACGGGGTGAAAAATGGCAGCCGGCTGGAAAGGAGGGGCTCTTATGAGCGGAAAGAAAGAAACTTATGTGTACGGTTCGCTTCGGGAACGCTTCGCGCTGGAGTGGAAAATCTACGCGCTGGCATTCGCATTTATCCTGGTGGCGGACAATATCGGGCAGATCAAGATCCCGGTCGGAAAGGGAATGTTTATCCTGTTCCCCATCTTCTATGCGATTATCCTGGGGGTGCTCAGCGGACCGCAGGTGTTGAAGATCGTGGACAACCGGCATGTGAAGGCGGCCTCCAAGCTGGTGGTGGTTGGAATCTGTCCCTTCATCGCGAAGTTGGGGATCACGGCGGGCGCCAACATCGACATGATTCTCCACTCCGGTCCGGCGCTGCTTCTGCACGGGTTCGGAAACCTGTTGGGACCGATACTGGCAATGCCGATCGCGATTCTGTTGGGCATGAAGCGTGAGTCGGTGGGCGCATGTCACTCCATCAACCGCGAGTACCACATGGCGCTGATCAACAACATCTACGGCCCGGACTCCGCGGAGGCCAGAGGAAGCCTTTCCATCTACATCGTGGGCGGCATGGTCGGCACGATCTACTTCGGAATCATGGCCTCCATCGTGGGCATGACCGGTTGGTTCCACCCGCAGGCCCTGGGACTGGCCTCCGGCGTGGGAGCCGGAATCATGATGGCCAGCGCCAGCGCGAGCCTTTGCGCCATCTACCCGACCTGGGCGGAGACAATCTCCACCATGGCCAGCGCGGGCGAGACCATGGCGGGTATCACAGGAATTTACATAACAATGTTTATCGCCATCCCCCTTGCGGATAAGCTCTACCGGATTTTGGAGCCGAAGCTCGGGCGGTTTGCACTGAAGGAGAAGAAGGAGGAGAAAGCGGCATGAGATATGTAGAGTGGCTTGTACTGTTTATTCTGGGGGCCTGCGGGACCGGGCTCGCCAATTTGATCGGCTACGGCGTGAGTTTTACGGACTCCATTCCGGGACTCCTGGTTCTGGTCGTGATCTCCATGATCGCGGTATTCCTGACCAAGGTGCTGCCCCTTAAGCTTCCCATCGTGGCGTACTGCTCCATCATCGGACTTTTATCCGCCTCCCCCATCTCCCCGGTCCGGGAGTTTGTGATCCAGGCGGCCGGCAACATCAACTTCACCGCTCCCTTCACCATGGTCGGCGCGTTCGCGGGCCTGGCCATCAGCGACCAGTTAAAGACCTTCATCAGCCAGGGCTGGAAGATCCTGATCGTGGGCATCTTCGTGATGACGGGGACATTCTTGGGGTCCTGCCTGTGGGATCAGATGATTCTGACGCTGACCGGTGCGATTTGATAGGAGGAGACGGACAATGATTACCTGCGATCTGTTGATTAAAGACACGGATGTGTTGATAAAGAGCGACGAACTGAGAGAACATGTGGATATCGCGGTGGCGGACGGCAAAATCCTCGCGGTCGGCCCGGGGCTTTCGGCCGAATACCAGGCCGCGGAGACCATGGACGGCAAGAACAAGCTGTTTATGCCCGGCCTCATCGACAGCCACATGCACACCGGCCAGCAGCTGCTAAAGGGCCTGGTGCTGGACGCGAAGCCCATCATCTGGACCCGGATCATGCTTCCCTTCGAGAGCACGCTGACGCCGGAGAAGATGCGGCTCTCCGCCCAGATGGCGGCCCTGGAGATGATCAAATCCGGCACCGCGGGCTTCATCGACGCGGGCAGCTACTTTATGGAGGATGCGGCAGCGGTTTACGCCGCCAGCGGCCTGCGGGGCGCGCTCAGCTACTCCACCATGGACGAGGATGGGCTTCCGGAGTCCATCGCCATGGACGCGGACGAAGCGGTCAGCTGGACCGACCGGCTGTACGACAGCTTCCACAAAAAGGAAAATCTCAAGGTGTACTACTCGCTGCGCGCCCTCAACTCCTGCTCGAACCGTCTGGTGGAGCTGGAGGCGGCTCACGCCAGGGAGCGCGGGACCATGCTTCAGGCGCACATGAACGAGTACATGGGCGAGGTGAACGGGATCATCGAGCGGGAGGGCATGCGCCCCTACGAGTATCTGGAGAAGATGCAGGTTCTGGGGCCGAACTTCCTGGGCGCCCACAGCCTGATCCTTAACGACCGGGAGAAGGAGCTGGTGCGGGAGCGCGGCGTGAAGGTCTGCCACTGCCCGTTCAGCAACTGCGGCAAGGCCGTCCCGGACACTCCCCAGCTGTTGGAGATGGGAATCCCGGTGGGCATGGGCACCGACGGCGCCGCCCACGGAGGACTCAGCCTCTGGAATGAGATGAAGATTTTCCGCTCCGTCATGAACATCATCCACGGCGTGCCAAACCGCAACCCGAAGGTGATGCCCGCGGAGACCATCCTTCAGATGGTGCTCGAGGGCGGCGCGGCCGCGCTGGGCGAGGCGGGAGCGCTTGGCCGGATCGAGGCCGGGTACCGGGCGGACTTTATCAGCATCAACATGGATCAGCCGCACCTGTGCCCCACCGGAAACAAGATCCACACGCTGTTGGAGTGCGTTAATGCCGGGGATGTGGCCGACATGGTGGTGAACGGCAGGGTGCTGATGAAGAACCGGAGCGTTCTGACCATGGACGAGGAGCGGATTATGTACGAGGCGCGGGCGTATATGGAGAGGGCGAAGGTCGGCTGAGAGGCGGATGTAGAGCTGACCGGCCGAGGCGCGCAGATAGAAATAAATATTACTTGGAGGAATCAGAGAAAATGGGATTCTGGATGATTGTGATACTGGCGAACCTGATCGTGGGCGTCTTTGTGGGGCTGACGGGCGTGGCGGGATTCCTGCTGCCCATCGTGTACACGGGGCCTCTGGGGATGGGCGTGCCGGAGGGACTGGCGCTCAGCTTCGCGGCGTTCATCGTGTCCGGCGTGCTGGGGTCGGTAAATTATAAGAAGGCGGGGAATTTGGATGTCCCGTTCGGCATCCGCTTGAGCATCGGCAGCCTGGTGGGCGCGGTGCTGGGGGTGAAGCTGAACCTGATTATCCCTGAGGGGCAGGTAAAGATTCTGCTGTACCTGGTGGTCCTGCTGTCCGGAATCTCCATCCTCCTGCGAAAGGATAAGGCGCAGGGAGAGGGCGGCAAGGCGGGCTACCAGATCAAGGAGCACCTGATCGCCACGCTGGCGCTGGGGTTTGTCACCGGCGTGATCTGCTCCCTGTCCGGCGCGGGCGGGCCGGTGCTAGTGATGCCGCTTTTGGTTGTCCTTGGCGTAAACGTGCGGACCGCCGTGGGCGTGGCGCTGTTCAACTCTGTGTTTATCGGTATTCCCGCCTGCAGCGGCTACATGACCCAGTGCTCCGTGAAGGAGCTGGTGCCGGTGCTGGGAGCCGCCCTGGTGGCCCACGGGATCGGCGTGGTGTTCGGAAGCAAGAACGCGGTGCGGATCAATCAGCTGATTTTAAAGAGGGGGATCGCGGTGTTCTCGATCATGATCGCGGTTTGGAAGCTGGCGTTTTAGAGAGACGGCCGCCGGGCCGGGGCTTTCCTTAAAACGCGCGGTGTGATATAATACTGGCCGGAAGCAATTTTTGCGGAGGTCGGCAGGGGAGGAAAAAGCAGGCTTAAGGCGGCTTTTTCCTCCCCTTTTGTGATGCGCGTTGGCGAAATTAAGGCCCTGTGGCGAGGCGGATTTAAGAGCAAGGGCTGGGGAGACGAAGGGAAAATGGTGAGAAGATGGGTGCAGGGATGAAGGGACAGATAAGCGGGAAGGCCGGTGCGGGCGCTGACGGGAAGATTGGTGCGGGCGCTGATGGGAGGCACGGTGGGAGCGCCAATGCGGGCTCCAGTGCGCGCATACAGTTTGCATTGACATTTGCAGCGCTGTTCGCAGTGGAGGCGTTTATCGCGCTGCGGGTGCATGACCGGTTTGTGCGGCCTTACCTGGGGGATGTGATGGTGGTGTGGCTGCTGTATTTTCTGGTGCGCGCGTTTCGACCGGGCGGGTGGCGGCACCTGCCGCTTGGGCTGTTTGTGTTCGCCGCATGCGTGGAGGGGCTGCAGTATTTTCGGATTGCAGATCTGCCCATTTTTGCGGGGAACCCCGCGGCGCGGATTATTCTGGGGTCGGTGTTTGACTGGAAGGATATCGGCTGTTACGGTGTGGGCTGCCTGGTTTTAGCCGCCGCAGAAGGCTGGCGGCGAGGCGGGCAGGTCAGACGTTAAAGCTGTCCAAAATGTTCTGCATGCTGCGCATGAGGTGCTGCTCCATCTCCTTGCGGGCGCTGTAGGGGTCGCCCTTCATCATTTGGTCCAGGATCAGCCGATGCTCCCGGATCGAGCGGACGGAGTGGTCGTGCTCCGTCACGGTCTTTCCGAAGGAACCGCCGTTCCACAGATTCATCAGGGTGTCGTAGAGCTTCCGGTTGCCTGCGGCTCTCCAGATCTCGGTGTGGAACAGCTGGTTGTGGCGGAGAAAATCCTCGTTGGTGAACGCATCCCCCAGCGCTTCGATGGCCTCCTGGCTCTCGAGGAGCGGCTTAAAGTCCATGGGCTTTAGGGTGGCCCTGGCCACTGCCTCCCCCTCTAAGATATTGCGCAGGTCGAAGTGATCCCGGATGGTCTGGTCGTTGATTCCCTTGACCACGGCCACCTTGTTTAAGCGCAGCTCGATCAACCCTTCGTTTTCCAACATCTGGAATGCCTCGCGGACCGGCGTGCGGCTGACGCCCAGCTGTCCCGCCACCGAGGTCAGGGAGAGACTCTCGCCCTCCAGGTACTCGCCCGCCAGGATGGCTTTGCGGAGAATGGAGGCGATCCGGAACCGGACCGGCAACAGATCAACAGGTTCTAATTTGGCTGCCATGTGTGTCTATCTCCTTTTATTTTCTGAAGTTCTGGTAAAAATCTGTTTTCATCTTAACACAACGGAGTCGGATATTCAATTCTGATTTCAATAATTCTGTGGGTTTCCTGCAAAATGCTTGGAAAATATGCATAAAATATATTGTGTAATATAACGAAAATATACACGAACACGCCGCGATATTGACTTCTTAGGCCGTGATATGCTATAAAATAAGCAAGATTGTATACGATATACGATATTGCATATTCAAACCAGTTGAATCGCAGACACAGAAGGGAAGGGAAAGCTATGCATGCCATTGAGAAAATTCTGGCCAAAAACAGCGGGAGAGACAAGGTCAGCGCGGGCGAGATCGTGACCGCGAAGGTGGATTTCGCGGAGATCAACGACCTCTATCTCCAGACGATCTACTCGTTTCGGGAGATGAACGGGAAAAAGGTGTGGGACAAGGACCGGGTGGCCTTTGTGTTCGACCACTACGCGCCGGCGCCCACGATCCAGTCCGCCAGCAACCACAAGGAGATGCGGGAGTTTGCCAGGGAGAACGATCTGACCTACCACTTTGACATCAACTGCGGCGTCTGCCACCAGGTGGTGTCGGAGGCGGGCCTGGTGTACCCCGGCTCCATCGTGGTCATGACGGATTCCCACACCACCACCCAGGGGGCCTTCGGGGCCATCGGCACGGGCGTCGGGGCCACGGACATGGCGACAATTCTGATCTCGGGGAGTCTGTGGTTTCGTGTGCCGGAGATCGTGGAGATTCGGATTGACGGGGAGCCGGGGCCCGGCGTGATGCCCAAGGACGTGATCCTCTTCGTGCTGGGGAAGATAAAAGCGGACGGAGCGGTGTACAAGGGGATCGACTTCACCGGCAGCTATGTGGAGAAGCTGAACGTTGCAGGGCGGATGGTGCTCTGCAACATGGCGGTGGAGATGGGGGCCAAGACCGCGTACATACAGCCCAACGAGGACGTGATCCGGTATGTGACCGAGCGGGCGGTGCGCCCCTTCGAGATTCAGTATACGGACGACGACTTTGTATACAGCGAGAGCTATCAGTTTGACATCACCGGCATGGGGCCCCAGGTGGCTGCGCCCAGCAGCGTGGACAATGTCTACCCCATCGAGGAGGTGGAGCCGGTGAAGGTGAACCAGTGCTTTGTGGGCAGCTGCACCGGCGGCCGGGTGGAGGACATCAAGGCCGCTGCGGACATCGTGCGGGGAAAGCATATCGCCCGCGACGTCCGCTTTGTGGTCATCCCGGCGTCCACCGAGGTGATGAACGAGTGCCTGGAAAAAGGGTATCTGCAGGACTGCATCGCAGCGGGCGCGGCCATTTCAACGCCGGGCTGCGGTCCCTGCCTGGCGGCCCACCAGGGAATTCTCGCGCCCGGAGAGGTGGGGGTTACGGCCTCCAACCGGAATTTCCCGGGGCGGATGGGAAGCAACCAGTCGCTACTGTACCTGGCATCCCCGGCCACCGTGGCTGCCAGCGCGCTGACCGGGGTTCTGACGGACCCGCGGACAGTTTGAGATCGGGAGGATTGTGCAATGGATGAGAAACTGGAAGGAAATGTAATTGTTTTGGGAAAGAATATCGACACAGACCAGATTTACCCGGGCCGGTTTCTGGCCCTGGTGGACCCGGCGGAGATCGGCAGCCACTGCCTGGCGGGAATCGACGAGTCCATCGCCCCCAATTTCAAGAAGGGGGACATTGTGGTGGCCGGGACCAACTTCGGCTGCGGCTCCAGCCGGGAGCATGCGCCCATCGCCCTGATCAACATGGGTGCCAGCTGCGTGGTGGCGGACTCCTTCGCCCGGATTTTTTTCCGGAACGCCATCAATCTGGGGCTCCCGCTGATGATCTGCAAGGGGCTCTGCGGCAAGGTGCAGGACGGAGCACACATCGCGGTGGACCTGGAGGCGGGGACGGTCACGATCCGGGAGACCGGCGAGGTGCTTCAGGGGGAGAAAATCGGAGATTACACCATGTCGATCCTGGAGGCGGGAGGGATTAAGCCGCTGTTTCGGGAGAGATACCGGGATGAGAGATAGGGGGATGAAAAGCGTGTAGGAAATCGGTGTCAGGGCGCCCGCGGGCTCATACCATGAAAACGGTATGAACCCGCGTTTTTTTGTGCTATAATAATTGCAACACAAAATCGACTGTTTGACGGGCATAAGGGCGCCGCCGCGTTTCCCGCGGCTGGCGGCAGGAAGGAGCAGGGTTATGAAAACAAGAGAGATCGGAACTTCCGGGATCTTTGCAAGTGAATTGTCCATGGGCGCGTGGGCCATCGGGGGCGGCACATGGTGGGGGGATAACGACGACGCGGAGTCGATCCGCACGATCCATGCGGCCCTCGACGCGGGGGTCAACTGGATTGACACGGCGCGGGTTTACGGCTTCGGCCACAGCGAGGAGGTGGTGGGAAGGGCTGTCCGGGACCGGCGGCATGATGTGATTTTGTCCACCAAGTGCGGGCTGCAGTGGTATGACCAGGGCGGAGAATATCATTTTGAGCGGGAGGGCCATGTGGTGTACCGCGACTTGTCGCCCAAGGCCATCCGCAGGGATTTGGAGCTCAGCCTGAAGGCGCTGGGAACGGATTACATCGACGTTTACTACACGCACTGGCAGTGCAAAACCCACGGTCTGGTGCCCATCGCAGAGACCATGGGGGAGCTCATGCGGATGAAGGAGGAGGGGAAAATCCGGGCGATCGGGGCCTCCAATGTGGAAATCCGCCACCTGGAGGAGTACCGGCAGTGCGGGAGCCTGGATGTGGTCCAGGAGAAGTACAGCATGCTGGACCGGAAGGTGGAGCGGGAGATTCTACCCTACTGCGAGAAAAACGGGATCACGCTTCAGACCTACTCGCCCATCGAGCAGGGGCTTCTGGCCGGAAAGATCAAAAATGATTACCGGCCGGCGCCCGGGGAGACCAGGGAAAACAAGTTCTGGTGGGAACCGGAGCATATTGCCATTGCCAACGAGATGCTGGAGGGCTGGCGGGACTTAGCGGACAAATATCACTGTACCATCGCCAACCTGGTGATCAAGTGGTCCACTATGCGCAGCCAGAGGTTTAATATTCTCTGCGGGGCCAGAAAGCTGTACCAGATTGAGGAGAACGTCCGGTCCGTGGACGTGGAGCTGTCCGGGGAGGATTTTGACCGCATGCTTCGGGATGCCGACCAGGCGATTCGCCGGGCAAATCTTGACATATAACAGATATATGAGGAACATCGTATCGGGGGAATACGGAGATGGATGAGAGAGATAGAAAACATCCGGAGGCAGCGGCCGGCAGATTGGACGGCGCGTATGACAGGCTTCCGGTGGGAGTGGTTCGCTGCTTGGCGGGTGAGACGCTGCGCATTTTGGCGGTGAATCGCGTTTTTCTGGAGATGCTGGGGGAGGCAGAGACGCTTCCGGTCTGCGATGAGGACGCGGCCAGCCTTCGGGAGGCGTTCGAGCACTGTGAGGAGAACGGGACATTTTACCGGGAGGTCCGCATGACGGAGCGCTTCGGGAAGCGGATATGGGTCCGCTGCGACGGGACGCGCGAGGGGAGTGTGGACGGGAAGCCGGTCGTCCTTTTGACGGTCGTGAACATCACGGACCGGAAACAGGATCAGGCGCAGATGGAGGAGCGCCAGCGGGAATATGAGCTGGTGGTTGGCAAGTACGCGGAGGTGATGTTCGAGTACTGGCCGGACCGCGATGAGCTCATCAGCCGGCATAACAGCGGGGACAGGGTGTACACCCACCGCCTTTCCAGGTACATGGAGACGCTCGATACGGCGGGGATTGTGCACCCGGAGGATGTCCGGGCCATGCGCAATCTGCTGACGGGCGTGACCAGACAGGCGGAGATCAGGACCCGCTATCCGGACCAGAGCGCATACACCTGGGTGGATCTTCAGGCGGAGGTGCTGCGCCACAGCGGGAGAATCTACAAGGTGGTGGGTGCCCTGCGCAATATCAGCGATATCCGCGCCAAGGAGCTGGAGTTCCGGCGTCTGGAGCGCGACTCCCAGATTTTTACAGCCAGCCTGATGGCACTGTTCGGGGAGCTGATCGTGCTGGATTTAAAGACTGGGCACAGCTATGTGAAACGGGCGGACGATGCGGCCGTATCGGTGCTCTCTGTCGGAAGCCAGGGGGAGTTTGAGGTGGAAAATCGCCAGTACGGGCTCAGGCTGATCCATCCGGATGACCAGCCGCGGTTTTTCGACTTCTCCAAGCTGGACAATATCCGGCGGAGAATCGAGCGGGGAGAACGCCGGTTCAGCACCGAGGTGCGGAGAAAAAACGGCAGCGGGGTGTACCGCTGGTGCGAGCTTTTGGGGATTGTGATTGACAATGAGGGCCGTGACAATTACAATGTGCTGTTGACGTTCCGGGACATCCACGACCTGCGTGTGGCGCAGCAGCAGAAGCGGGAGGCGGACCGCCGGTTCATGGCCGCGGTGAACAACTTTTACGACGGCATCTATGAGTGTGAGCTCTGTTCAAAGCGGGTGAAGTCCTGGAAGAGTGCCAGGGGGCTTTTGGGGATGGGAGCGCCGAATCTGGATTCCCTGGAAAACTGGCATTGGTTTGTGAAGCAGGTGCACCCGGATTACCAGGAGCGCAGCGACCGCAAATTCAGCGTCCGGAATATTGTGGCGGCATTTCGCGGCGGAGCGCGGGAGGTGTCCATGGAGCTGCCCTGTCTGTGCACGGACGGCAGCTACCGATGGCTGGCGATCCAGGTCCAGCACATCGGCGGGGACCCGGAGTGCCCGGAGGTGATGGCCTACATCAAGGATATTGACGCGAAACACCGGGAGGAGGCCGCGCGCAACGAGAAGCTGAAGGAAGCGTTAAAGATGGCGGAGGAGTCTAACCACGCCAAGTCCGATTTCCTCTCCCGCATGTCCCACGACATCCGGACGCCCATGAACGTGATCATCGGCATGAGCGAGATCGCGGAGAGCAGCCTGGATGACCGGGACCGGGTGTCCGACTGCCTGAAAAAAATCCATGTGTCCGCCCAGTTTTTGCTGAGCCTGATCAACGATGTGCTGGACATGTCCAAAATTGAGAGCGGAAAGCTGACGATAAACACCGCGCCGTTTTCCCTGAGGGAGCTTCTGGACGACGTGTCCGTGCTGTGCAGCGGGCAGGCGAAGATGCAGGGGCAGCAGTTTCATATCCGCCTGGAGGAGTGTGACGGCGCCTATGTGGGCGATGCGCTGCGGCTGAAGCAGATCCTGATGAATTTGCTGGGCAACGCGGTGAAGTTCACGCCGTCGGGCGGAAACGTCAGCCTGGCCGTGACGGCAGAGCAGCCTGAGGACGATCGGATGTGGCTTAAATTCACGGTGAAGGACAGCGGAATCGGCATGTCCCCGGAGTTTCTGGAGCGCCTGTTCACCCCCTTCGAGCAGGAGCAGAGCGGGGGCGGCCGGGTGTTTGAGGGAACCGGGCTGGGCCTGGCGATCACCCACAAGCTGGTGGAGATGATGGGCGGGCGGATCACCGTGTCCAGCAAGCAGGGGGAAGGAAGCGAGTTCCAGGTGATTCTGCCGTTTGCGCGGAGCGCAGAGGGCAGCCGGGATGGGGAGACCGCCGTGGCGGGAACCTGTGGCGCTGGGGTGGGAGCTTATGGCGCCGGCCCAGGAACCTGCGGTGCCGGGACGGGAACCAGCGGTGCCGTGGCGGGAACTTATAGCGCCGGGCCGGGAACCTGCGGCGTCGGGCCAGGAACCAGCGGTGTCGGGCCAGGAACCTGCGGTGTCGGGCCAGGAACCAGCGGTGCCGTGGCGGGAACCCGTGGCGTCGGCCCAGCAACCCGTGGCGCCGACACAGCAAACCCTTCCCCCGCCCGCTTTTCCGGCGAGACAATCCTTTTAGTGGAGGACAACGACCTGAACCGGGAGATCGCCAGGACGCTTCTCATGATGGCGGGGCTCTCCGTGGAGGAGGCGGCCGACGGGCGGGAGGCGGTGGAGCGCTTTGCCGCGTCCGCGCCGGGGGATATTCGGGCGATCCTGATGGACATCCGTATGCCGGTTATGGACGGGCTGGAGGCGACCCGCCGGATCCGCGCCATGAACCGGCCGGACGCGCAGCGCATCCCGGTCATCGCCATGACGGCCAACGCATTTTACGAGGAGCAGGCGGACGCGGACGCGGCGGGGCTTTGCGCCTACCTGACGAAGCCGGTGGAGCCGGAGCGCCTGTACCGAACCCTGGAATTTTGGCTGAATCACTGCCAGGAAGGATCTTTATAGTATATTTATAAAATCTTTATACGAATTGCGAAAAA
>USJW01000063.1 GCA_900555045.1 uncultured Clostridium sp.
TTCCCGAGTGGCCAAAGGGGGCAGACTGTAAATCTGTTGCGACACGCTTCGGTGGTTCGAATCCACCTCCATCCATTAAATAGGTGTTGTATTTTTCACACTTATTGTATATAATAGAATATGTAAATAATACCGCGGGGTGGAGCAGTCTGGAAGCTCGTCGGGCTCATAACCCGAAGGTCGTAGGTTCAAATCCTGCCCCCGCAATTTTTTTTGCTTTATTGGCAATTAAATGGGCGTGTAGCTCAGGCGGTAGAGCACTTGACTTTTAATCAAGTTGTCCGGGGTTCGAATCCCCGCACGCTCAGGAAGCCCAGATAGCTCAGTTGGTAGAGCAGAGGACTGAAAATCCTCGTGTCGCTGGTTCGATTCCGGCTCTGGGCACGAAAGCACTTATTCTTAGATGAATAGGTGCTTTTTTGCGTTTGGAATATTATGGATCGATTTACCTGGTATTTATTGGGGGAACGCGATATAATGAAGCATATATAGAGGTAGGGGAAGCTTGGGGAAGGCCTGTGACGGGCGAAATACGGAAGGTAGGGGGACATGTATCGATGTAGACTGCGCATAGGGGTGTGCAAAAGAAATTTGGATCTTCAGGAGATGCTCGGGCGGATTGAACCGCTGGAGCATTTTGAGCATGAGATTGTGGGATTCGATTCGCTGGATCCGGAGAAGGCGAGGGCTTGCCAGATCCTGATATGGAATCAGGAGGATGGGATGACGGCGGCGGATGTTAGGAGAATGTGCGGGGAAGAGACGGTGCTCATCGCCTGCGTGCCCTGTGGGACGATTGATGGGTGGAGCGAGGGGGAGATTGAGGCCGCGGACGAATACTGGGAAACTCCTGTGAATCCTGTATACGCCAAGTGCCGTATGAAAAAACTGCTCACTGAGATTAAGAGGGAGCGGGATCTGCAGCTGACCCAGACGTATCTGGATACGGCCATCGACAGCATACCGGACATGGTTTGGTTTAAGGCTGTGGATGGAACGCATGTGAAGGTGAATAAGGCGTTCTGTGCCACTGTGGGGAAGAGCCGTGAGGATGTGACCGGCCGCGACCACTGCTATATCTGGGACGTCTCGAGGGAGGATTTTGAGCGGGGCGAGGGCGTCTGCAGGGAGACGGAGGAGGCGGTTATGCGGGAGCGCCGCACGCTTCAGTTCACGGAGATGGTCAAGAGCCACGGGAATATGAGGCAGTTCCGCACGTACAAGTCTCCGCTGTTCGACGTGGACGGGGACACAATTATGGGGACGGTGGGGATCGGGCATGATGTGACGGATCTGGTGAACCTGAGCACGGAAATCGAGATTCTGCTGAGCAGCATGCCGTTTGCCATTATGCTGCGGGATAACGGGGACCACGTTTTTAACGTCAATGGGACCTTCGAGAAGTATTTTGAGGTGAAGAAGGAAGAAATACTGGGAGAGCCGTATGAGGAGTGGATGGGGAAGGCGTTTTTTGAGGAGCGCACGGTCAACTCGGAGGGCTTTTTGGAGGCGAAGGTCCGGCTTGAGAGTTCCTTGGGAAGAACATTAGAGATTCATGAGAACAATATCTATGATATTTTCCATAATGTGGTCGGAAAGCTGAGTATTTACCGCGACGTGACGATGGAGCGCCAGCTGGAGGCGCAGATTTTAAGAAATTCCAATACGGATTTTATGACGGGGCTGTACAACCGGAGAAGTCTGTATCAGTTCATCCACAACAACCGAAACGGGAAGATGGTCAGCCTTCTGTACGTGGATCTGGATCATTTTAAGCATGTCAATGACACGTACGGGCACAAGGTCGGCGACGAGGCGCTGATTTTAGCGGCCAATGTGCTGAAGGAATGCTTTGAGAATGAGTTTATCGCCCGGATCGGGGGAGACGAGTTTCTGATTGTGCGGATCGGCGACTATGACCTGGAGGAGCTTAAGATTAACGCGCAGCGGTTCCTGGACCGGATGCATGAGGCGTTCCGCGCGACGGAGCACATGGGAATTCTGTCCGCCAGCATCGGGATTGTGCAGAGCGATGACCCGAATATAGATATCGACCTGCTGATCCAGCAGAGCGATTGGGCGCTTTACAAGGCGAAGGAGAACGGGAGAGCGCGCTACTGGGTTTATGTGGGGGAAGAATAGTTGAATTTTGGCAAATAATTTTTGAAATATAGGTTGACAAAAGATGGATTATCTATTATAATAACTTTCGTTGCGCAGGAGAAATTCGAAGCAACGAATGCAGAAGTGGCGGAATTGGCAGACGCGCACGGTTCAGGTCCGTGTGGTAGAAATACCTTGTGGGTTCGACTCCCATCTTCTGCAGGCAGAAGAAAAGCTCTTTGATCAGTTGAGGTCAGAGAGCTTTTTTGTTATTGTGCTGTGGTTGTATTTGGGATGGTCACCCGACTTTTGGCTCCTGGGACTGCCGGGATTGCCGGTCCGGAAATTCACGGGGAATGTCCGGGGACGCATTGTCGCGGGAGGGGAGATCGATCTCCGGGATATCTCCGTCGCCGTAGGTGCTGCTGTTGCGGCCGGGGACTTCTAAGGGTTCCTGTCTGGTTGAAGCGTCAAACATGGTGTTTCTCCTTTCAGTTGATTGATTTGCTACATTTTGGCGATACTCTCCACATAGTTTCGCATCTCGTCACGGCTCTCCACGGTGCGGGCGCCATTTACCACCTGCTCCTGGCGGGCTTTGTCCATGTGTGCGAATTTGTTTAAAATATCGGAGTGCAGGGCCAGCTCCATGGTGAAGCCGATGGGAAGCTCTTCGTTGTCGATGTGATTGATCATTTCGGACCTCCGTCTTTGTGTTTTGGTGTTAGGATGCGCGGATTTAGGGGAAGATATGTGCAGAGCAGACTGCCATGTTTTGTAAGATTTCTTTCGTTGTAAATGGATTAAAATTTTGGTAGGATAAATAAGGTACATAAAAATTAGTAAAAAAGGACAGGTATATGGGAAACAGAAGAAAACGTAAAAAGGAATCCCCGTTTAAGACGGTCCTTCTGGCATTGGCGGCTGTTTTCATTATGGTGTGCGCGGTGTCGGTGGTGGTGGCTGTTTTTCAGAAGATCAGCAAGGATTACGAGAAGCTGGATCTTCTGAAGCCGTCTGAGAGCGCGGATGAGACGATTACGATCGAGACGGAGGCGCCCATTGGATGGAGGCTGACGGACGACGGTTATATGTTTTACAATGCGGATGAGACCTACGTGAAGGATACATGGAAGGAGATCGATGGGTTTCTCTACCATTTCGATGCGAGCGGGAGCATGACGACCGGGGAGTGGTCCGATGAGGGGCAGATTTTTACGTTCTCGGACAAAGGGTATCTGAAGGACATTCAGGCGGATCTATCCTGGAAGCCGGAACAGACAGGGGAAAATCTTGACAGCCTAGTGAAGGCGAACGCGTATTTCTGCTTTCTTGGGGAGGCGGACGGGCCGTTTAAGCCGATCATGTACCGCAAGGCCGTGGAAAGCCAGGTGATGATGCTGGGCGGGGAAGCAGCGCCGGAGAAAACCACCAGAAATTCCATGAGGGCTTACGGGGACTATGTGTATTATCTGCCCAAGGTCAAGAGCGGGCAGACGGCCAAGCTGACCGGCGAGGAGTTGAAGCTGTGTGACAGCCTGTTCCGGCTGATTCCGGGCAGCGGGGAGAAGGAGCTGATCGCCGAGCACGTGGGCGGCTATCTGGTGATGGATGGAGTTGTATACTACTCGCAGGGCGGGAAGATTCACTCTGCGACCTCGGGAACGAAGATCGGGGTCGGGGAAAAGCAGTATCACGTGACGGTCAAGGACGGGGACTGTTACCTTTTGGACCAGGTCGGACAGCCGGTGAAGACGGACAGCAGCGGCATGGTGCAGATCGGGGACCGGATTTATCGCATCGAGAATGATGAGGGCAAAATCCGCTATGTGAAGCGGGCGCAGGAGACGATCGACGGATACACGTACTACATGGATTCTGTCTCAGGGAAGTATGACGGGATTTACAGGAAAAACGGCGGCGGATCCAAGGTGATCGCGCAGGAGGCCTATGGGATTCAGAGCTACTGCATTGCCGGTCAGAAGATTTACTACAGCGCGTATGTGGAGAAGGACGGCAGCGGGGTCTGGCACAGCCAGATTTTTAAGGCGGAGCTGGACGGAAGCGGAAAAGAGGCCATAAGTCAGCGGTTTGCCGGGATGATGGGAAATCTGTATTACTATGAGGGCTCCGGGGAGATCTACGGGGAATACCACCCGGAGATCTGGAACCGGGCGTACGGCGTGATCGCCGCCGTCGGCATGGACGGGTCGATCTACACCATCAATGACAGCGCTGTGCGGGTCGGGACGGCTGTGTCTGACAACGACATGCTGGAGCTGGTGATGGTGGAGGACGGGACGATCACCTGCCTATGGCACGATGTGGTGTGGAACCGGACTACGGGGATCACGAGCACGCTCTGGAGCAGGGCGATTCAGATGAAGAAGACGGACCGGACGCTGTTAGAGACCGGGGAGGCGGAGCCACCGGAGGAGACGAAGGAGGAGACCAAGCCGGAGGACGAGGTGATCGTAAAGCCCATTGGGGGTGAGCCCCAGGGGGCGCCTGGGAGCGGTGGAGCGAGCGGAATCGGCGGAAACGGAGCTGGCGGAAGTGGCGCGAGCGGGAACGGGGCTGGCGGGAGCGGAACTGGCGGGAACGGGAGCGGCGGAAACGGCACGGTAAAGCCTCCGGCGGGGAATCCGAATGCGGATAAGCCGACGCTGCCGGTGGTGACGCCCACGGTGTCACCGGACGCGGACAAGCCGACGCTGCCGCCGGTATCCCCGGATGCGGACAAGCCGACGCTGCCGCCGGTGTCCCCGGATGCGGATAAGCCGACATCCGCGCCCACGGCGGCGCCGACGAAGGAGAATGTGATTATTGTGCCGGTGTCCTGACGCAGGAGAGCGGAAGGGACCAAGAGGCGTGAAAAAAACGGAAGGAAACCCGAATTTTGGGAATTCCTTCCGTTTTTGTATCTGGTGGGCGCAAAGATTACCGCCGGTAATCGCTGCGGATGAACGGCTCGCGGATCTGCTCGTCGATGAGGAGATGGTATTTCTGGGGATGGCGGTACGCGTTTCCGTGAACCTCCGTTTTCCGGTATTCGCGCAGCATGTCCAGGTCGAAGCGGGCCATGTAGATTCCCTCCTCGCATCCGGCCTCCAGTATGCAGGTGTCCCTCGATGTGGGGAGGTCGGGCAGATAGGCGACGCCGTCGAAGGCGGAGGAGTGGCCGTTGCAGTCGGGCTGGCCGCCTGGATAGTTGCAGGTGGCGATGGCGAACATGTTCTCAAAGGCCCTGGCGCGCAGCTGGGAGAGGCGGTTGATTTCCATCGGGCACGCGTTGGGCACGAGCACGATCTCAGCGCCCTTTAGCATCAGAATCCGGGCGCTCTCGGGGAATTCCCGGTCGTAGCAGATCATGGCTCCCGTCTTCACGGGGCCCGCTGCGGTGTCCAGCTCCGCCACGGAGAAACCGTCCCCCGGGGTCAGCGCGCACTCATCGCCGAAGTCGCAGGTGTGGACCTTGGCGTAGGTGAGCACGGGGACGCCGTGCCGGTCAAAGAGCACCATGGTGTTTCTTGGCTGGGGGGAGAAGCGCTCGAGAAAGGTGATCGCAATCGCCAGATTCAGCTCCCCGGCCAGCGCTCCGAAGGCGGAGACGAACGGGCTGTCGGCGGAGATTGGCTCCCCGTCGATCCGGTAGCCGCTGCTCCACATTTCGGGGAACAGCGCGATGTCCGCGCCGGCCTCTCTGGCCCTGCGGCAGGCGTCGAGTCCCTTTTTTAGATTCTCCTGCAGGGTTTGTCCCGGCAGGAGCTGCAAAAGAGCGATGTTAATTGTATGTTTTTCCATGGCTCAGTCCTCGTCGAATTCCACGACGACGTAGAAGCCGCGGGAGTTCTCACGGATGTCCTTCACGACGCCGTACTCGGATTTGATCCGGTCTCTGGCGGCGAAGCAGCCGGACATGGCCACCGCGGGATCGATGATGTAGCTGTAGCTGCTGGTGCCCTCGCGCTCGATGACCTTCACGCGGTCTCCGATATTCACCAGGCCCTGGCGCTCCATCTTGAATTCTACTGTTCGCATCGGGATTTCACTTCCTTTCCAACCTCCTCGCAGACCATGGAAATGTAGTCCGACAAGGTGGTGTTCTGGCAGCCTACGATGTAGTGGTTGCAGCGGTTGACCGGAATCAGGATCTTGTAGGCCTTGCAGGAGCCGATGGCGGCGGCCATGGCCGGGGTGATCTCACCCAGAAGGGAATTGGCCATGACGATTCCGATGGGGCCGATGATGATGTCCGCGTCCTGGGAGTTGACGATGGCCGGATTTTCGCCGGTGGCGCCGTAGGTTGCCCCTGCCTTTAGCATGGCGGAGGTGGCGATGCTGTTGGTGCCGATGGCGTAGAGCTCCTGGTCCGGATAGGTGGTTTTCAGCTGTTCAATCACAGAGCGCCCCATCCTTCCGCCCTGCCCGTCAATGATCACGATTTTCATAGTAACACCCTCTGTTTTCTCGTTTGTTGATAGTCTGTCCCAACCATTGTAGCAGATGGGAGTTGGAAAGTAAATATGGGGACAAGGGGATGCGGACTGTGGAAAAAGCGGTTGACTGGCCGGGGGATTGTGGATATAATGAAACTAATCGCCGGCAGAAGCCGGCATGGCCGGGAAATTCCGGCGCTTGGGAATGGACATTTTACATGGCCGCATGGGCGGTGAATCAGATAGGAAATACACAGGATTTGTAAGGGTTTGCCAGAAGGCAGACAGGCTCAGCAGGGCCTGCGCTTTCTGGTTTTTTGCATTTTCAGACAATTTTATGACGGAGGATAAGAGGATGAGCAGGAGTAGCAGAAAAACATACAATATGGTGTTGGCGGCGCTGTTTTTGGCGCTGGGGATGATTTTGCCGTTTTTGACGGCGCAGATCCCGCAGATCGGCAGCATGCTGCTGCCCATGCACATCCCGGTGCTGATTTGCGGGTATGTCTGTGGATGGAGGTACGGCCTTTTGGTGGGGCTCGTGACGCCGTTACTGCGCAGCATGGCATTCGGGATGCCGCCGCTGTTCCCGACGGCGACGGCCATGGCGTTTGAGATGGCGTCCTACGGGGCGATCTGCGGCTTTCTGTATGAGCATCAGCCGCGGGGGATGAAATCGGTCTATGTGAGCCTGATCGCGGCCATGGTGGGCGGCAGAATTGTGTGGGGAATTGTGAATATTCCGATTCTTGGGATCGCGGGCGATGGATTTTCCGCGCAGGCGTTTATGGCAGGGGCGTTTTTCAACGCGGTGCCGGGCATCATATTGCAGATTTTGCTCATTCCGTTGATTATTATCGGCCTTGAGCGGGCCCGTGTATTGGAGAATTAGGAGATATGAAGGAAATTTTGATCAGACACTGGGAGCAGTACCCTAAGATGGAAGCGCAGGACATGGTGAAGCTGATCTTCCAGTCGGAGTTCGGCGGGGGGCACATGATCAGTGATCCGGGGATGAGCTTGGAGCGGTTGAAGAAGGAGTATGAAAAGAGAGAGTGGGAAGCTTGCGCTAAGGACAGCCGGGAGGAGCGCCTGAATGGGGGATGTCCGGACTGGAGGTATGTGGAGCCGGCCGGGGGCGGAATGTGCCGGATTAAGCTGGCGGCGCTGGACCTTGGACTGGAGGCAGAGACATTAAATCGCATGTTTGTGCGCTCGGCCGGGGAGGTGCATGGGACCATAGAGGGGATGAAGGCGGGGCTTTCTGAGCTTCTCACGCTGTGCGGCCGGGAGATCGGGTTAGACCGGGAGCGGACACAGGCGTACATCCGCGCCTACGAGGAAAAGGGGTATCCGGCGGTGAGCCACAGCGAGGTGTACCGGGCGAATTATCACCCGGCGTACCGGATTGTGAACGCCATGTACGGGCAGGCATTGCCGCTGTTTGCGCGCATCGACCGGCTGTTAAAGGAGTCGGGAGGCCGGACGGTGAACATCGCGGTGGACGGCATGAGCGGCAGCGGCAAGAGCACGCTTGCAAAGCTTTTAGAGGGCATTTACGGCTGCAATACCTTCCACATGGACGATTTCTTCCTGCCGCCGGTTAAACGGACTACAGAGCGTTTTGGAGAGCCTGGGGGCAATGTGGATTACGAACGGTTTAAGGAGCAGGTGATCGACCACCTGGGGGAGGAACGCGTGGAGTACCAGGTGTATGACTGCAGCCTCCAGGAGCTCTCACGGACCGTGAAAACCTCCGGCAGAGGCGTGAATGTTGTGGAGGGATCCTACAGCCAGCACCCCTATTTCGGCGACTGCTACGATCTGAGAATTTTTTTGGAAATCGGCGGGGAGGAGCAGGCGGAGCGCATCCGCAGGCGCAACGGGGAGTTTATGCTGAGGCGGTTTGTGGGCGAGTGGATTCCCATGGAGAACACCTATTTTTCCCACTGCAAAATAAGGGAAAACAGCCAAATAGTCTTGACAAACCAAGCCCAAATGCTATAATCGAGAATAGAAAAATGCTGTGAGGGAACCAGTAATCAGCGGGAAGTATCCAGAGAGCGGGCGCGTTTGGTGGAAGGGCCGTATACGGAATGCTGACGAAGACCAGTCCTGAGCTGCGCCAGGGAGAGAGCCGGAGACGGCAAAATTGAAATGGCGCCGTGCCCCCGCGTTAAGGGATAATGAGTGAAAGATCAAGGTGGAACCGTGTGCATGCACCCTTGGATACAAAAAATGTGTCCAGGGGTTTTTTGATGCCGGAGACGGCGGCTGGAGACATTTTGCAGGAGACAATCCCAGAGAATGAAAGGAGAATTTGACGATGAAGATTATTTTACCGGACGGAAGCGTTCAGGAAGCGGAGGATGAGCTGCGGGCGATCCGCCACACTGCCTCCCACGTGCTGGCTCAGGCGGTGAAGCGCCTGTACCCGGAGACCAAGCTGGCTATCGGACCGGCGATCGACGACGGATTTTACTATGACTTTGACCGCGAGGGCGGATTTACGCCGGAGGACCTGGAGAAGCTGGAAGCAGAGATGACCAAGATCGTGAAGGAGAATCTGCCGGTGAAGCCCTTTGTGCTGCCGAGAGCAGAGGCGATCAAGTTCATGGAGGAGAAGGGCGAGCCCTACAAGGTGGAGCTGATCGAGGACCTTCCCGAGGAGGAGACCATCAGCTTCTACACCCAGGGCGAGTTTACGGACCTGTGCGCGGGACCGCATATCATGTACACCAAGGGCGTGAAGGCCTTCAAGCTGACCAGCATCGCGGGCGCTTACTGGAGAGGCAGCGAGAAGAACAAGATGCTGACCAGAATCTACGGCACTGCGTTCGCCAACAAGGCGGATCTGGAGCAGTACCTGACCATGATGGAGGAGGCCAAGAAGCGCGACCACAGAAAGCTGGGCAAGGAGCTGGGCTTATTCATGTTCGCGGAGGAGGGCCCGGGATTCCCGTTCTTCCTGCCGAAGGGCATGACCTTAAAGAACACGCTGATCGACTACTGGCGCCAGATTCACCAGAGAGAGGGCTACCAGGAGGTTTCCACGCCCATCATCTTAAGCCGCAAGCTGTGGGAGAATTCCGGCCACTGGGATCACTACAAGGACAACATGTACACCACCATGATCGACGAGGAAGACTATGCGGTTAAGCCCATGAACTGCCCCGGCGGCATGCTGGTATACAAGAATACGCCTCACTCCTACAGAGAGCTGCCCCTGCGCGTGGGCGAGCTGGGACTGGTGCACCGCCACGAGAAGAGCGGACAGCTGCACGGCCTCATGCGCGTGCGCTGCTTCACCCAGGACGATGCGCATATCTTCATGCGCGACGACCAGATCGAGGACGAGATCAAGGGCGTTACCCGTCTGATCAACGAGGTTTACAGCCAGTTTGGCTTTGAGTATTTTGTGGAATTGTCCACCAGACCGGAGGATTCCATGGGTTCCGACGAGGACTGGGAGATGGCGACGAACGGCCTTAAGAAGGCGCTTGAGGACATGGGCTTAGACTACATCGTCAACGAGGGTGACGGCGCGTTCTACGGCCCCAAGATCGACTTCCATCTGCGGGATTCCCTGGGAAGAACCTGGCAGTGCGGCACGATCCAGCTGGATTTCCAGATGCCGCAGCGCTTTGACTTAGAGTACACGGCGGAGGACGGCTCCAAGAAGCGCCCGATCATGATCCACCGCGTGTGCTTCGGCTCCATCGAGCGGTTTATCGGAATCCTGATCGAGCACTTTGCGGGCAAGTTCCCGGTATGGCTGGCTCCGGTTCAGGTGAAGGTAATCCCGGTGTCCGAGAAGTCCATGGACTACGCGACCGGCGTCTACGAGAAGTTAAAGGCGGCCGGAATCCGCACCGAGCTGGACCACAAGGACGAGAAGGTGGGCTACAAGATCCGCCAGGCGCAGCTGGAGAAGGTTCCCTACATGCTGATTCTGGGCGAGAAGGAAGCCGCCGAGGGCGCCATCACGGTGCGCAGCCGCGACAAGGGAGACCTGGGCGCAGCGCAGCTTGACGCGTTCATCGAGGATGTAAAGAGAATGATCGAGACCAAGGAGATGTAATTGGCCTTGAAACAATAGGAAAGATCCGCCCCGGGCAGAGGAGAAACTGCCCCGGGGCGGATCTTTTTGTGTGATTTTATCAGTTGATCAGCTGGTCAATCTGATCCCAGATGCCATCGATCTGCTCTAAGTAGCCGAGGGCTTCCTTTTTCTCGGACAGGGCCTTGTCGAGCTTGGTCAGGGCCTCGTCGAAGCGGCCGTCCTTCGCGTCGTCTTTGGCCTGGGCCTTTAAGAGCTTGGCGTCACCGTTGGACTCGGTGTAGGACACGCGCAGGCTGGTGATCTCACCCTTCAGCTCTTTCACCTGCTTCCAGGTGTCGCGGTTTTCCTTCAGCTCTTTGGCCTCCTTCTGGGCCTTGCGCAGCTCGCTGCAGCGGTCGGCCGCGGCGCGGTTCTCCTCCTGGATGCGCTTCATGGCGTTTCCTGTTTCTTCCAGCTCCTGGCGGGTCTGGGAGGACTCCTCCTTGTATTCTGCCCGTGTCTGGGCTGCAAATGCCGGGAAGCTCATGCTGCAGGCGATGGCCGCCGTGCACAGAAAAGCCGCTGTTTTCTTCATTTTCATGGACGTATTACCTCCTTGGGGTGTTTGTTGTGTGGTTTTTTCCACATCCCTATGATAGCATGACACAACGGGGCCGGAACAGACGAAAGCTGTGGCAAAATTGTGGCAGCTGTTTACGGATTCCTGACAGAATGGTAAGATAACCATAAATAAGGACTGAAATGGAGGAGACTATGGCGGAGCGCATCTATGTGGCGGACGACGAACTGCATATACGGACACTGATCCAGACCTTTCTGGCCAACGAGGGGTATGAGGTGGAGACCTTCGGGGACGGGGACAGCCTGTACCGGGCCTTTAAGGAGCGCTGCCCGGACCTGATGATCCTAGATATCATGATGCCGGGGACGGACGGGTTAAATTTGTGCGCCAGGATCCGGGGGGAGAGCCAGGTGCCGATCATCATTGTGTCGGCTAAGGATTCACCTTTGGACCGGGTGACCGGGATCACGCTGGGGAGCGACGACTACATGGTGAAGCCGTTTCTTCCGCTGGAGCTGGTGGCCAGGGTGAAGGCGCTAATCCGGCGCGCCAAGTACAGCCAGGCGGAGAGGCCGGCTGCTCTCGGCTGCGGGAATATGAGGCTTTTACCGGGGGCGCGGGCGATCACGGTGGGCGGGGAGAGCTTTTCTGTGACGCCGATGGAGTTCGATTTTCTGTCCTACATGCTGGAGAAAAAGGGGGAGGCGGTGTCCAAGCAGGAGCTTTTGCAGAGGGTGTGGAAGCTGCTGGACTACAGTCTGGACACCCGGGTGGCGGACGACCTGGTCAAGCGCCTGCGCCGCAAGCTCAAGGAGGCGGGCTGCAGCGCGTCCATCAAGACCGTCTGGGGCTTCGGCTTTCGGATGGCTGAGGAGAAGGAGGGGGAGCAGTGATTTCCCGTATACGGATGCGGATTTTTGTCCCGATGCTGGCTCTGATCGTGCTGTTTCCGGTTCTGGCAGGCGTTATTTTTTCCTGCGCCTCGGACTGGTACATGGACCGGCTGGCCAGGGAGAGCCTGACCGCCACGATGGACACGATCCGGGGGATGGCGGATGAGATTTACGCGGAATCGGGGGATGCCGGGCGGGATGAGGAGAAGATACTCTCCAAGGAGTTAATGAACCAGGTGAGGGGGTATATGAGAAGGGACAGGCCCCAGGCGCAGCTGATCGCCATGAATTCGAGGTTAAAGCTGACCTACCCCAGGAGCGATGAGTATCAGCCGGACACGCAGTCCATGTACCAGGTGTGCAAGGATTTGGTGATGGACGGGGATTATGAGGGGGATGGGACGGCGGTCCGGGAGATCTCTCTGGGGAAGGCGCGATACCTGGTCAGCTGCTATGAGACGGAGAGCCAGGGGAATGTGCGGGTCAGGTATCTGTTCGGCTACGTGGCGATCCCCGACACGGGGGCGCTGCTGTCCTACACGGGGGCACTTCTGCTCCTGATCGCGTGCGCCTTGTCGCTGATCTCGCTGGCGGCGGCCTGGCTGATGGCGGGGAGCATCGCAAAGCCGCTTTTGGCGCTGTGCCGTCATGCAGAGGAGGTCGGAAGGGGGCGGTTTGAGCCGCTTAGGGAGCCCTGCTCCATCCGGGAGATCGAGTCCCTCAGGCGCAGCTTTAACCGGATGACGGAGGAACTGGAGCAGATGAACCGGCAGCAGAACGCCTTTTTCCAGAACGCGTCCCATGAGCTGCGCACACCGCTCATGTCCATCGGCGGATATGCCCAGGGAATCCAGTGCGGCGTGTTTACCGACCACGAGGCGGCCGCGGGGGTGATCCTGGAGGAGACGCTGCGGATGAAGGAGCTGGTGGACGGTATTTTAACCATGTCCAAGATGGACGGAGGAAGATTGCAGGTAAACTGCGTCCCGGTGGAGCTTAACGGGTTTGTCCGGGAGGAGCTTAAATCCCTCAAGGGGATGGCGGTGGCCGGACAGATTGAGCTTGCGATGGCGGAGGGGGACGGGCCGGTGACGGCGAGGGCGGATACGGAGCTTCTCTCGAGGGCGCTCAGAAATGTGATCTCCAACTGTGTCCGGTACGCGGCGGGGCGCGTGGAGGTGACGGTGGAGATAGGGGAAGACAGAGACGATCGAGGCGGGAGCGGAGATAAATCGCAGGGCGGCTGGGCTGTGATCACGGTGCGGGACGACGGGCCCGGGTTTTCTGAGCAGGAGCTGCCGCATATTTTTGAGCGGTTTTACAAGGGGGAGGATGGGAATTTCGGCATCGGGCTCTCGATTGTGCAGGGGGCCATGGAGTATATGGGCGGAAGCGTGACGGCGCGAAATGAGGAGCCGCCGGGACATGGGGCTGTGTTCTCGCTTTATCTGCCGGCTGCGGCGGAGGGAGAAAAATAATGATGGGCCAGGAATATCCAATTATTGGGTATTCCTGGCCCTGTCGCTGTTTAAAATTTGAGTGTTCCGGTTGCCCGGGTATCAGGTGTATGCGATTGGCCGGCAGCTCTCGCGGGTCACCAAGTGGTGGGGGACGATGGTTTTTGTGGCCATCAGATCCGGGTTCTCGATGTGGCTGATCATCTGGGACGCGGCCTCGATCCCAAGCTGCAGGGAGTTGATGTCCACGGAGGTCAGCGGCGGGTAGGTGAGCCGGGCAAACAGGGAGTTGTTGAAGGAGATGATGGACAAATCCTCCGGGAGGGAAAGTCCCAGCTCCATACAGGCCTTCTCCAGGGACATGGCCAGGATGTCGTCGCTGACCAGCACGGCAGTTGGGCGGTCCGGGCGGGTTAAGAGCTCCCGCAGGGCCTGGCTGCACTCCTCCGGGACGGAGGGCGCTTCGAGGCAGAGGTCCGGGCAGAAGGGAACCTGGTGTTCGGCTAAGGACAGCAGGTATCCGGATTTTCGGTCGTTGTTGAACAGCAGGGAGTGGTCGCCGGACAGGTAGGCGATCCGCTTATGTCCCAGACGGAACAGGTAGTCGGCGGCTTCCTTGCCGGCCAGCACGTTGTCGTTGTCCACGTAGATGGTCTGGTTCACATTTCGGTAGGCTTTGCCGATCAGCACGTATAAAAGGCCCTCATCGTAGAGATAGTTGATCACAGGGTCCTGTTCCCTGGAGTAGAGCACGATATGGCCCTCCGCCTGGCCTTTTTTGGCCATGACCTTCACGGCCTGGAGGATTTCCTCCTCGTTCTGGCCGGTGATCACGGTGTTGATGTACTGCTTCTGGTTGCAGTACTGGCTGATTCCGCGGATCACTTCCAGATAGAAGGAGTTCTCGTAGGCCTCCTTCTGGGACGGAGGCAGAATGATGCCGATGGTGCGGGAATTCTGGGTTGCCAGGCTGCTGGCCTGGAAGTTGGGTTCATACCCCAGCTGCTCCATGGCCTTTCGGACCTTTTCCTTGGTCTGGCGGCTGATGGACGGGTGATCCTTGCAGGTTCGCGATACGGTTGAGGGCGACACGCCGGCAAGGGCGGCGACATCTTTGATGGTTACGGGCATAAGCGGCCTCCTCGCATGAAACTTGTTAGGTTCTATTTTAACTGTTTATGCAAAAAATGTCAAATGAAATTGCATTGTTTGCACGGGTATGGCATGAAATTGCATGAGAAAAGTGCACAAAAACAGGGCGGTGTTTTTGGGTAAAAGGGAGAAACGCGAAAAAATGGGAAAATGATGGTTGAATTTCTCTGCAAACTATTTTATAGTTAATGCAAGCGGTTGCGTAAAGTTGCGCAAATGAAAAATTCAGGAGGTCAAGTATGAAACAGAGGATGGATGGCTGCGAAGGGATTGTCGTCGTCTCGCCGGTTACGGGGAGTGCGGTCTCGTTGGACCAGGTGCCGGATCCGGTATTTTCCCAGAAGATTATCGGCGACGGGGTTGCCGTTGTTCCGGAGGACGGGCGGATTGTGAGCCCGGTGGACGGCGAGGTGGTGTCCGTGGCGGAGACGCTGCACGCTTACGGGTTTCGGTCCGAGGACGGTCTGGAGGTTCTGATCCACTTTGGGCTGGAGACGGTGGCGTTAAAGGGAGAGTTTTTTAAGTGCCATGTGAAGGTCGGCGACAAGGTGAAGGCCGGGGATCTGGTCGCGGAGGCGGATCTTGAGGGGCTTAAGGAGCGGCAGATCAACCCCATCACCCCAGTGTTAATCTGCGGCGGCCTTGACGGGCGGACGATGAGCAGCGTCACCGGGCCGGTGAAGGCGGGGGATAAGGTGATCGCGGTGGAGGACAAATGCGGGGAGACGGAAGGAGATACGGCGGGGAAAGCGGCCGGGAAGACAAATTCCACCGAGAAAAAGCGCAAATCCCTGATCAATTTTGACTTCCTGCAGAAGCTGGGCAAGGTGCTCATGACGGTGATTGCGGTTATGCCCGCGGCGGGCCTGATGATCAGTGTCGGAAAGCTGGTGCAGATGGCGGGCGGCGACATGAATTTTGTGCTGACCGTCGGAAGCACCATGGAGACCATCGGATGGGCGATCATCAACAACCTGCACATTCTGTTCGCGGTGGCCATCGGTGGTTCCTGGGCCAAGGAGCGGGCGGGCGGCGCGTTCGCGGCGGTGATCGCGTTTGTGCTGATCAACGTGATCACGGGAGCGGTGTTCGGCGTGAGCAGTGCCGATCTCTCCACCGCCGGGGCGGTGACGCACACGCTGTTTGGCAAGGAGATTCCGGTGGACGGGTATTTCACCTCGGTTCTGGGCGCTCCGGCCTTAAATATGGGCGTGTTCGTGGGCATTATCTCCGGATTTGTGGGCGGCGTGATTTACAACAAGTACTACAATTACCGCAAGCTGCCGGACGCGCTGGCGTTCTTCAACGGCAAGCGGTTTGTGCCCATGGTGGTGATTGTGTGGTCTGTGATTATCTCCCTGGTGCTGGCTGTGGTTTGGCCGGTGGTTCAGGGCGGAATTAATGCCTTCGGCGTGTGGATTGCCAACTCTTCGTCCACATCCCCGGTGCTGGCACCGTTTATCTATGGAACGCTGGAGCGCATGCTGCTGCCCTTCGGGCTTCACCACATGCTGACGATCCCCATGAACTACACCTCCTTCGGCGGCACCTACACGATCTTAAGCGGCGCCAACGCGGGATCCCAGGTGTTCGGCCAGGACCCGCTGTGGCTGGCGTGGGCAACCGATCTGATCAACCTGAAAAATGCCGGGAATATGGCCGGTTATGAACAGCTTTTGACCACAGTGACCCCTGCGCGCTTTAAGGTGGGGCAGATGATCGGAGCCACCGGGCTGCTCCTTGGAATCGCCCTTGCGATGTACCGGAGAGTGGACGCCGACAAGCGGAAAAATTATAAGTCCATGTTTGTGTCCACGGTGCTGGCAGTGTTTTTGACGGGCGTGACCGAGCCGTTAGAGTTTATGTTCATGTTCTGCGCGCTGCCGCTGTACCTGGTGTATGCGGTGCTCCAGGGCTGTGCGTTCGCCATGGCGGGGATCATCCACCTGCGCCTGCACTCCTTTGGAAACCTGGAGTTTCTGACCCGTATCCCCATGTCTGTTAAGGCGGGGCTGACGGGGGATCTGATTAATTTCGTGATCTGTGTGCTGGTGTTCTTTGTTGTGGGATATGCGGTGGCGTACTTTATGATCGGAAAGTTCCGCTTTGCCACACCCGGGCGGCTTGGAAATTATACGGATGAGAGTAGCGCGGAGGAGAAGCAGGAGAGCGCGGGCGGTAAAGCGGCGGGCGCTGGAAGCGGAAGCCAGGCGGAGCGGATTATCGCTTTGCTTGGAGGAAGAGAGAACATCGTGTTCGTGGACGCCTGCATGACGCGGCTGCGTGTGACGGTGAAGGATGTGAGCAAGGTGGCGGAGCTGGAGGCCTGGAAGGCGGAGGGCGCCATGGGACTGATCAAGAAGGATGAGGGAATCCAGGCGGTTTACGGGCCCAAGGCCGACGTGCTCAAGTCGGATATCAATGACATTCTTTGATGAGGAGATACTATGAAGCTGATTACGCTGAATACACATAGCCTGGAGGAGGCGGATTACCCGGAAAAGCTGCGGAGGTTCGCGGAGACGGTGCTGCGGGAATTGCCGGATGTGATCGCACTGCAGGAGGTAAACCAGAACCGGACGGCTGCGCCGGTGGAGGCAGAGGCGCTTGAGGAGTGCGGATTTTTGGCATGCGGGATGAGCGGAGGCGGGAAACCGGTCCGCGAGGACAATCACGCGTACCGCCTGGGGAGACTCCTTCAGAGGGAGGGCGTTTCCTACTTCTGGACGTGGGTTCCGGCGAAGATCGGTTACGGGCGGTACGACGAGGGGACGGCGCTGTTTAGCCGTCTCCCGATCCTGGAGGCGGAGTGGTTTTACAGCACAAAGACCAGGGATTATGAGAACTGGAAGACGCGCAAGGTGCTGGGGATCAGCGCAGAGGTTGAGGGAGAGCTGCGCCGGTTTTACACCGTCCACATGGGATGGTGGGGCGATGAGACGGAGCCCTTTCTTCGCCAGTGGGAGCGGATTCAGGAGCATATGGGCCGATATTTGGGCCAGGAGTGCTGGCTCTTGGGCGATTTCAACGCGCCCGCCCATGTGAAGGGCGAGGGCTACCAGCTGGTGAGGGAGTCCGGCTGGTTTGATACCTACGAGTTGGCCCGGGAGCGGGATTCGGGGATCACGGTGAGCGGCTGCATCGACGGATGGCGGGACGGCGCGCCTGAGGACGGGATGCGCATCGATTATATCTGGGTGAACCGCAAGGTCCCGGTGCGTCGGTCCCTTGTGCTGTTTAACGGTGCGCGGGGCCCGGTGGTATCGGACCATTTTGGAGTGATGGCGGAGTGTGAGCCGGCCGGTCCGGCCGGAGAAGCCAGGGAAGGAGAACAGGAGCGATGAGACGGGAGAGCGGAATTTTATTGTCGGTTTCCAGCCTGCCCTCGAGGTATGGGATCGGGTGCTTCTCGAAGGAGGCGTATGCGTTTGTGGATTGGCTGAAGGAGGCGGGGCAGTCCTACTGGCAGATTCTGCCCCTCGGCCCCACCAGCTACGGGGACTCCCCGTACCAGTCCTTCTCCACATTCGCGGGGAATCCCTACTATATCAGTCTGGAGGACTTGATTGAGGAGGGCGTGCTGACGAAGGAGGAGTGCGACGAGGCGGACTTCGGCGAGGAGGCCGGGAGCGTGGACTATGAGCGGCTCTATGAGAACCGTTTCCCGCTGCTTCGCCTGGCATACGAGCGGAGCCATGTGGGGGAGAGCGCGGAATTTATGGAATTTCGGCGGGAGAACGCGTGGTGGCTGGACGACTATGCGCTGTACATGGCGGTAAAGGCCCGGTTCGGGCAGAAGGCGTGGACCGAGTGGGCGGAGGATATCCGTCTTAGGTGGCAGAACGCGCTCGACTATTACCGGAGGGAGCTGTACTTTGACATCGAGTTTTACGCCTACCTGCAGTTTGTCTTTGCGCGCCAGTGGAGAAAGTTAAAGGAGTACGCCAACGGCAAGGGAATCCGCATTGTGGGGGACATCCCCATCTATGTGGCCCTGGACAGCGCGGACACCTGGGCGCACCCGGAGTTATTCCAGCTGGATCAGGACAATCGGCCGGAGGCAGTGGCAGGGTGCCCGCCGGACGGATTTTCTGCCACCGGACAGCTGTGGGGCAACCCGCTTTACCGCTGGGATTATCACAGGATGACCGGGTATGACTGGTGGATCAAGCGCCTGGCGTACTGCTACCGGCTGTACGATGTGGTGCGCATCGACCATTTCCGGGGATTTGACGAGTATTTCAGCATCCCGGCGGACGCAGAGACCGCGGTGGACGGACACTGGGAGAAGGGACCTGGGATCGAGCTGTTTCGCCGGGTGAAGGAGGCGCTCGGCGAGAAGGAGATCATCGCGGAGGACTTAGGCTATGTGACGGATTCTGTGCGGCAGCTGGTGAGGGAGACCGGCTACCCGGGGATGAAGGTGTTGGAGTTCGCCTTCGACTCCAGGGATTCGGGCTGTGCCAGCGACTATCTGCCGCACAATTACCCGGAAAACAGCGTGGCGTACACGGGAACCCACGACAATGAGACCATCGCCGGGTGGTTCCGGTCCATCACGCCGCAGGAGCGCAAGCTGGCCAGGGATTATCTCTGCGACAATTACACGCCGGTGAAACGGCTTCACCTGCCCTTCATCAGCCTGGTGATGCGCAGTCAGGCCAGAATGTGCATCATCCCCCTGCAGGATTATATGGGCCTGGACAATGACTGCCGGATCAACACGCCGTCCACGGTTGGAAAGAACTGGAAGTGGAGGCTTGAGCCGGGACAATTGTCCGAGGGACTTTTGGAGGAGATCGCCTCCATGACGAAGCGGTTTGGAAGATGGAACTGGGATTAGGGGACGTATTAAAAATAGATGAGAGGAATCGGACTGCAAAGAAGCAGCCGGTTCCTCTTTTTTTGAGTGCGATGAAATGCGGGCAACTGTTTCGGCATATGGCCGCATTTTAAGGGGTGCAGTTGGGGACAACCTCCGTGTGGATGGTGTGCAGCAGGTCCTGAATCAGTTTTTTCTTGACGGTGTTTCGCTGGTAGGCGGCCACGCATTTTCGGGTCTTTGGCATATTCTTTAAAACGAAGATATCCAGCTGGTCAACCCCGGGATCCCGGTTCAACAGGAGGGCGGAGGCGGAGATCAGCTGGATCCCCAGCCCCTTCACGTTTAACAGCAGGCCGGTGCTGAGATTGTTCACGGATATGGTGCGGGACGGGTGGATCTGGTTGCTCTCCATGACGGACTGGTAGGTGCTGTAGAGACCGTTGTTGGCCTGCGACAGGATGAAGGGCAGCCCGTTTAGCTGGTCCGGCTGGACCATGTACGGGTTTTGCAGGTCATGGCGGTTGGGCACGGAGTCGGGAATCAGGCCGAACTTTTTGTGCGCCGCGAAGACCAGACGCTCCTGGATCAGCTCCTCGGTGATGATGTCTGAGGCGGAGGGGACCACGCCCAGGACGATGTCGATCTGCCGCGTCTTTAAGGCCTCGTACATGACCTGCTCGGCGCCCTGGATGATCTGGATGTTGATGTCCGGGTGGATGGAGCAGAAGATGGGGAGAAACAGGGGGAGCCAGTGGTGCCCTCTCACCTGGCCGATCCCCACGATCAGCGTCTGGGTGGGGTTGGCGATGAATTTCAGCTCGTTGCGCAGCGCCTGCTCGGAGATGTAGATCTCCTTCATCTTTTCCAGATAATGGGATCCGGCTTCGGTCAGCGTGACGGGGGATTTGCTGCGGTCAAACAGCTTGACGCCCAGCTCGTTCTCCAGGCGGTTTAGGTACAGGGTCAGGGTGGGCTGCGAGATGAACAGGCGCTTGGCCGCCTGGGTTAAGTTCTGTTCCTCCGCGATGGCGATGATGTAGTTAAGTTTTTCGTACAGCATGAGAGTCCCCCTCTTTGATTTTACCGGCAATATGCACAGAATTCTGCCTCTATTATAAGGAGCTTTGCATGAAAAGTAAATGGCCTTCCGGGGAACCGATAAAAAAAATTTATGGCATAAAAAACTTTAATTCTTTGATGATGAATCAATATTGGACGTTGCCATGCCGCCATGCTAACATGATTTTAACAAAAACAGACAGGACGGAGGCATGCAATGAAGATAACGGACGTGCGTGTGGAGCAGTACCGGTGGCCGAAGGAGAAGCCGATCGCCAACGGAAAGCATGTGTACACCCACAATGACTTAAATTTATTGATCATTGACACAGACGAGGGGATCAGCGGGTACGGGTGCAGCTGGGCCATCGAGTTTGCCGAGAGCATGGGAAAGGCCATCATCGGCGAGGACCCGCTAAACAATGAGCGGCTGTGGCAGAGGATCTATGTGCCGAAATTTATCGGGCGCAGGGGGACCAGCTGCAAGACGGTTTCCGCCATCGACATCGCGCTGTGGGACATCAAGGCCAAGGCAGCCGGGATGCCGTTATACCGGCTGCTTGGCGGCTTCAGGGAGCGGATCCCCTGCTATGTGGCCGGGGGCTACTACGCTGAGAACAAGGGGCTTAAGGAGCTGCAGCAGGAGATGGAGGAGTATGTGAGCTGGGGCATCCGGGCGGTGAAGATGAAGGTGGGAGCCCTGTCCGCAAGGGAGGACGCGGCGCGTGTGAGGGCGGTCCGTCAGGTGGTCGGGGACGACGTGAAGCTGATGTTGGACGCCAACTGCGCGTACCGGTTCTTCGAGGCCATCGAATTCTCGCGGATGGTGGAGGAGTACAATCCCTACTGGCTGGAGGAGCCGGTGGACGCCGACGACTACGACGGGTACCGGAAGGTGGCGGCAAAGAGTAATATCCCCATCGCGGCCGGGGAGAACGAGGTCACCCGGTTCGGGTTCCGGGATCTGATCAACACGCAGGCTGTGAGCATCTTAAACCCGGACGCGGCCAGCTTAGGCGGTGTGACGGAGTTTATGAAGATCGCGGGGTACGCGGACGCAAACGGCCTGGTGATGAGCCCGCACGGCCAGCAGCAGCTGCACGTGCACCTGGACTGCGCGGTTCCCAACGTGAACATCGCGGAGTTTTATCCGCCGCAGTACGACGCGAAGGTTTACGAGGCCTTTGAGCACCCGGTGATCTTCAACGAGGACGGCACCGTGAGCCCAAGTGAGGAGCCGGGAGTGGGGCTGGACATCAACCGGGAGGTCCTGGCGCCGTACCGGATAAAATAGAGGAGGTATACCAATGAATTCCTTAACAATCTGTCTGATCATATTTGCTCTCATGGTGATCGGGTTCTGCAGCGGAAAGTACAGCCTGGCGACAATCTCTCTGGTGTCGATGATGGCTCTGGTGATGACGAAGTGCATGGACGCCAAGGAGGCGCTGACCTACTTTTCCAACAACAACGTGATCATGATCGCGGGAATGTGCGTGGTGGCGGCCGGCTTTAACCGCACCCAGTTCTGCACCAACGTGGCCAACGGCATCTCCAAGGTTTCCAAGGGAAGCCTAAACAAGATGATGTTCGGCTATGTGCTGATCGGCATGCTGCTCAGCCAGTTTATCCAGAGCCCCATCGTGGCAATGGGGATCGTGGCGCCCATGCTTCTGGCGTCGGCTGAGAGCATGGGGCTTAAGTCCAGCAAGGTGATGTTCCCGCTGGGCGTCGCGACGGTCGTGACCTGCTGCACGCTGCCGGTTGGCGCGGGCGCCACGGTGGCGGCTGAGCTCAACGGCTATCTGGAGAGCTACGGCTACCTGGATTACACGGTGGGCATCCTGGATCCCATGATCGGCCGTCTTCCGCTACTCGTCATCTGCGTGCTTTACTGTTCATTTTTTGCCACAAGGTTTGCCCCGGATGAGCCCATTGTGAAGTCCTCCGTGGAGGTGAAAAAAGGAGCCGCAAGGGAGCCCTTAAAGCCGTTCCAGGAGTACGCGGGCATCATCATCTTTTTCGCCGACGCACTGGCTTTAATGTTTGCGAAGCAGCTGGGAATGCAGAACTGGGAGATCACGGTGATTGGCGCGCTGGCCATGGTTCTGTTCGGCGTCTTAAAGCCCAGGGAGGCCACGGCGTCCCTTCCCATGAGTATGCTTCTGCTGATTGTGGGCGCCCTCGCCATGTCGGGTGCGTTAAGCGCCACCGGAGCCGGGGATTTAATCGGCGGACACATTGCAGGAATCGTGAATTCCGTGAACGGAAACTCCTACATTGTAGGCCTTGTATTCTTCGTGATCCCATTTATTCTGACGCAGGTTATGCAGAACCGAGGCACCATGCTGATTTTCCACCCCATCGCCATCGCGACCTGCGCGGCCATCGGGGCAAACCCGGTCGGCCTGATGATCCTAATCCAGGCGGCCTGCCTGTCCGCGTTCATGACGCCCATGGCCACCGCAGCGATTCCCTACATGATGGAGTGCGGCGGATATGACCAGAAGTCCATGTTCAAGCAGTCCTGGCTGTTCGCCATCATCTGCTGCGTTGTCTCTGTCGGCTGGATCATGACGGTGTTCCCGCTGACCTGACGGCCTGGCGGCATTTGGGAGGGATAAATATGTTGACAGAAGAACAGAGAAGAGCGCTGCGGGAGGAGACGGACCGGTCCAGAGACCGGGTTCTCACCGAGGAGGAGCTCATGCGCTATCCGGCTGCGACGGGGAGGATGACGGTCCCGACGCAGCTGGGGGACACGCCGGTGTTCACCTTTGAGTCCGGCGGGAAAAATGCAGAGCGCCCATTGATCATCAATTTCCACGGGGGCGGGTTTATCAAGGGAAGAAGCAACCGGGATGATATTTTTTGCCGGAGGATGGCCTGCTCCTTCGGGGCCCTGGTGCTTGACGTGGACTACCGGCTGGCGCCGGAGTACCCGTATCCGGCGGCGGTGAATGAGTCCTGGGAGGTGGTTTTGTGGGCCTGGGAGAATCGGGAAAGTTTGCAGTTTGACCCGGGACGGGTGGTCCTCATGGGGCACAGCGCCGGGGGAAACCTGGTGGCGTCGATCTGCATGCGCCTGGGGGAGAGCGGGCTGTTTTCACCCTGCTGCGCTCTTCTCGACTACCCGCCCTTAGACCTGGCGAAGGACCCGGCCGAGAAGAGGCGGACCAGCGCGGATATGCCCGTGGAGCGGGCCAGGGACTACAACCGCAAGTACATCCGTCCGGAGCAGAGTAGGGAGCCGTTTGCGAGCCCGGTCTACGCGCCAAGCGCTATGCTGGGGCGGTTCCCGGACACGCTCGTCATCTCCGCCGGGGAGGACAGCTTGGGCTGGGAGGACGAGGAGTTTGCCGTCATGCTGGCGCGAAGCGGCGTCACGGTGACACTCCGGCGGTTTGTGGACAGCCCCCACGGGTTCGTGATGAACCGGGTCGCCGAGTGGGAGAAGGCGATGGAGCTCATTGAGCGGTATGTGGGAGAACATTTGAGGCGGGAACTGTAAAATTTGAGGAGTGCCATCCGGGGAGGACGGCACTCCTTTTTTGAATTTTGAATATTTCATTAAGATTTATCATATAACAATATTAATTTATTGTTTTTCAATAAAATCTTATTGAAAAATGATAATGCATGTGATATATTCCAGATAATGAGAATGAAAACGGAAGGGCGGAGTGAATATGAATATGCGGTTGGTCCGGTTTACGAAATGGCTGCTGGATGTGATGTTTTTTGTGGGGATTGGGATTACGGTGGGGATCCCCGGGATTTTCTATGTGGTGGGAGACTATATTGAGGCGTTCCGGGAGTATTATCTGATCCAGTGCATCCTCTATATGGCCTCGGGCGTGCTGACGCTCATCATTGTGTGGGAGCTGCGCAGGATGTTTGTCACGGTGCTCAAGGACCGGGCGTTTGTCCGGGAGAACGCGGCCTCCTTAAAGCGGATGGGAAAGTGCAGCTTTTTGATCGCGGCGCTCTCGGTGGTGCGGCTGCCGATTTCGCTCACCCCGGCCACGGCGGTGATTATCATCGTGTTCGCCATCGCGGGGCTGTTCTGCTTTGTGCTGTGCCAGGTGTTCGAGAAGGCGGTGCAGTACAAGGAAGAGAATGATCTGACCATATAGAGAGGGGACGTGAGAGGATGGGCATTGTCGTAAATTTGGACGTGATGATGGCGAGGCGGAAGAAAGGGCTCACCGAGCTCTCCCAGGAGGTGGACATCACCATGGCGAACTTATCGATACTTAAAAATAATAAGGCCAAGGCCATACGGTTCTCCACGCTGGAGGCGATCTGTGAGGCCTTAGACTGCCAGCCCGGGGATATTCTCTGCTATGTAAAAGAGGAGCAGGGGGAGGAGCGCGGAAGAGGTGAAGGAGAGTGAGTGATATGGATGGACAGGGACAGGTGGAGTTAAAAGGTGAGGACATAAAACGGCAGAGGCTGGAGCCGGTGGCGGGCGATTTCGGATATTTTGGCGGGCTTTCTTTGGTGTTCGGGGCGGTGGGGACCTTCTTTTTGTACCGCAACCCCAGCGGGATCACGTTTCCCGCCTATGTGCTCATGGTTTACGGGCTGGCCTGGCTGATTTTTCGCAGGCTGGGGATGGAGTTTAAGCGGCTGTCGTGGTTTGTGGCCGCGGTGTCGGTTCTCATTGCGGGATCCACCTGCGCCACGGCGTCCCCGGTGATCCATGACCTGAGCCGCACGGCGCTGTTTCTTATGTTTATTGTGTTTGTGCTGCACCAGTTCTACGACGATACGGCGTGGAATATCGGGAAATATGTGATCTCCATCGTGATTTTTCTGGCGCAGGCCTTGGGTTGTATCAGCTGGCCCGTCAAGCACGCAGTCCGGTATGCGAAGATGATTCAAAGCGGTAAGTACCGCACGTTTCTGTGGATTCTGGCCGGTTTTATCGTGGGGATCCCGGTGACGGTCCTGCTCTCGGCCCTGTTAGCCAGCGCAGATGTGGTGTTTGACGCACTTATAAGCCGGGTGCTGATCGAATATTTGAATCTGTTCACAGTGATCTCCGTCGTGACGCAGACCATTTTGGGGATGTTCGCCATGTACTGCGTGATCTGTTCCGCGTGCGCCAGGGGAATCAAGGGGGAGGTGAGGGACCGGAGGAACGCCGAGCCGGTGATCGCGGTCAGCTTTATGGCGCTGATCTGCGCGGTGTATCTGCTGTTCTGCGGGATCCAGGTGATTTACCTTTTTATGGGAAAAGGAAGTCTTCCCGAGGGGATGACCTACGCGGGCTATGCCAGGCAGGGATTTTTCCAGCTCCTGTTTGTGGCGCTGTTGAATCTGGTGATGGTGCTGCTGTGCCTCAAATATTTTCGCAGGAGCAGGCTGTTAGACGGGGTGCTGCTCGTGGTCAGCCTGTGCACCTACGTGATGATCGCATCGGCGTTTTACCGGATGCTTCTGTACGTCGGACAGTACCGGCTCACCTTCCTGCGCCTGTTTGTGCTGTGGTTTCTGCTCCTTCTGGCGGTGATCATGGCGGGGGTGGTTTTGGTGACGTTTAAGAACGATTTTCCGCTGTTTCGGTACTGCCTGGTGGTGACGGCAGTGTTTTATCTCCTGTTTGCCTGGATGAAGCCGGACTACCAGATCGCGCGCTACAACCTGGCCGCGTACACCAGGCAGACCGCGGGGGAGACGGGCGAGTCCCCCATTGAGGGGGATCTCTATCTCCGTCACCTGTCTGCGGACGCGGCCCCCGCGGTGGCAGAGCTTCCGGGCGATCCGGAGCTTAAGCGGGAGCTGATTGCCCGGTATCTGGAAAAATATAAGCCGGCGGGCGGTCATGTGGGCCTGCGCACGTACAATTTTTCATACGCCAGGGCCCTGGGGCTTTGGGATGAGCTTGGCGGTCAGTAGACGCAGCGGACGGCGTAGATGCGGTTCCCGAAGTGAGACAAGGGAACCAGCCTGTCCTCCGGCTGAAGGGGGTCCATGCAGTAGAAGCTGCCGTTCTCTGCGCTGACAATCAGCACATAGTGGACGGCGCCCACCACGCCGACACGGACGCGGACGATGGGGTAAATCCCCTGGTCCAGGTACGCGAGAATCTCGTCGGCGGAGGCGCTGCCCTCCCGCTTGATCCGGACGCCCAGGGTTTGTTCAAGGGCGGCCCACTGGAGGTTTCCCTCGGAGTCAAAGCCGCCGCCCTGGGAGAGGGAGGCGGCCAGCGTTTGGGGGGTGAGTGCGTCCCGGTTCTCCACATCCAGCTCCTCCATCCGGACCGCGGAGGCGATGCAGGAGATCAGACAGCCGGAGCTTCCGATGGTGAAGCGGGATTCGCCCAGGGGATCCTCCTTCCAGGCGGGGTCGCGCTGCCTTAAGTACACCGGCTCTGCGCCGGAGATGTCCCGGTCCGGCCGGATGTTGGTACCGCCGCGCAGGCGGTATGCGGCGAGAAGCGTCCCGGCTGCACAGAGGGCGAAGAGCAGAGGCAGGATTACTTTTTTCATCGAATAATTTCTTTTGCGGGCCATGAGTTTTTCCACCTTTTTTTTATGTATTGTATCACTTACAGACTCAACTTCTATTATAGCACGGGAAGTGTCGGATTCTACACAAATTTAGTGAGGCTTTGTTGACAAACCGAACCGGATACGCTAAGCTAAGTTGTAATATTAGTTTGTTGAGATGGAGAAGTGAAATGACGGCTGAAGAAAGATATGCGCTGTTCTGTGAGTTGGTTGACTCCTTTGATATGGGCTGCAGGTACGTGGACGAGTACAATTCCCTGCTGCACGATTACAACGGGGTGGTTTTGTACCAGGCAGAATCGCAGTTTATCCACAAGATTGGACAGGAACCCGGAATTACGATCACAGAGCTGGCGGTCTATTTTGACAAGACCAGAAGCGCTTGTTCTCAGCTGATGAGGCGGATGAAGGACAAGGGGTGGCTCTACCAGGAGCGCAACACGGACAATAACCGCGAGTACAATCTGTACCTGACCGAGGAGGGACAGAAAATTTATAATTATCATCTGAAGTTTGAGGAGGCATGCTACCGTCGCACCATGCGGATGCTGGACTCATTTACGGAGGAGGAGTTAGAGATATACATCCGCATCCAAAAAAAGATGAACGACTCGTTCAAGCTGGATGTGGAGGAGAGCAGGATGCTGCAGGTCAACAGCAGCAGGTCTTAAATGGCAGGTGGCCGCCAGCCCGAGCAATCGGTATGACGGCTCTTTTTTTGTTCTGAAATAAAAAAACGACGG
>USJW01000064.1 GCA_900555045.1 uncultured Clostridium sp.
ATGCGCCTTTAGCTCAGTTGGTAGAGCAGTAGACTCTTAATCTATTTGTCCAGGGTTCGAGTCCCTGAAGGCGCACTTAAAAGGTCTGATTTTGCGGATATTGGAAGCCGCGGGGTCGGACTTTTTTTGCGTGCATTTCTTGTCTTTCTCCCCGACGTTCTCCCGCTATCCGTTCGTTACAGTTTCGCTAATATTCCGTTAACTTCCGGGTACATGACCCCTAAGATCTGCACAATTTTCGCCCATCAATTGATCATTTTTTTATAATTGTTCAAACTATTTTTGGTATTTCATACAATTTCTTTATTGATTTTATCTTTTTGTTTCCCATTTTACGGTGATTTTCGACCTTATATTGCCTTAAGGTTGCAAAAATCGGGACTGTTGACAATCGGCAAAAATAGAAGTAACATGTGGTTTACATTCAAATTCATCTCAGAAAGGGAGTGAGCACTACGGGAGATCTTGCGGAGAACCTATTGGAAGAGCTGAACTGTAAAACAGCCTTCACCATCCCCGTATTCGGCGGTCTTCCCATATCCGAATCGGTGGTTGTGACATGGGGCATCATGGCAGCACTCACCATCCTGTCCATGTGCCTGGTCCGAAACCTCAGGGTGACCGAGGTCGGCAAAAAGCAGCTTGTGCTGGAAATGGGAATCGGATTCCTCTATCAGTTCTTTGAAGGGATACTCGGAACGCGCGGAAGAAGATATATCCCCTATCTGATTACGGTAGCCATCTACATAGGCGTCGCCAATCTCATCGGGCTGGTCGGTTTCAAACCGCCCACAAAAGACCTAAACGTAACCGTCGCGTTATCGCTTATGAGCATTCTTTTGATCGAGTATTCCGGATTTCACGAAAAAGGCCTGAAAAAATGGCTGAAGAGCTTTGCAGAACCCATCCCCATCATCGCGCCCATCAACATACTGGAACTGTTCATCCGGCCGCTTTCCCTGTGCATGCGGCTGTTTGGCAATGTCTTAGGTTCCTTCGTCGTGATGGAGCTGATCAAGCAGATCTGCGCACTGATCGTGCCGATCCCCTTCAGCTTCTACTTCGACATTTTTGACGGGCTGATCCAGGCATATGTGTTTGTATTTCTGACCGCCTTGTTCATCAAGGAAGCGTTGGAGGATTAATCAGTATTTAAAAAATTATTTAAAAAGGAGAGTACTATTATGTCAACTTTAATTGCAATCGGAGCAGGTATCGCAGTTCTCACAGGTATCGGAGCAGGTGTCGGAATCGGAATCGCCACCTCCAAGGCAGTGGACGCCATCGCAAGGCAGCCCGAGGCCGAGGGCAAGATCAGCAAGGCGCTGCTGCTCGGCTGCGCGTTAGCCGAGGCAACCGCCATCTACGGTTTCGTCATCGCCCTTCTGATCATTATGCTGTTAAAATAATCTCAGGAAAGGCAGGCGAAACAGATGCTGCGATTAGATTGGAATATGGTGATCACAATCATTAACCTGATTGTGCTCTGTCTGTTAATGAAGAAGTTCTTGATCGGCCCGGTCACTGCCGTCATGCAGCAGCGGGCCGCCCTGATTGAGCAGCAGCTGACGGATGCCAAGAGCGGCAAGGAGGAGGCCATCGCCTTAAAGTCGGCCTATGAGGAAAAACTCACGGCCTCCGAGGCTGAATCCGACCGGCTGATCGGGGAAGCCCAGAAGAGGGCGCACCTGGAGTACGACCGCATCGTGGAGGATGCCGGCCGGGAGGCGGCCCGTATCCTCGAGGATGCGAAGAAGGCGGCCGAGCAGGAGCGCGAGAAAACCCTTGAGGAGGCCCGCACAGAGATTGCAGGCCTTGTGATGGCCGCCACCGCAAAGGTGTTAAACGAGCAGGCCGGGGATCCCTTAAGCCGTCAGCTCTACGACCAATATCTAGCGAAAGCGGGGATGGCAGATGAATCAAACCGCAATTAACTACACCGCCGCGCTCTATGAGCTCTCGATCCCGGAGGATGCGATCCGTGAGAGCGCAGAACTCTTGGCACAGTTTCCCCAGCTGGCGCAGGTTTTAAAGAGCCCGGTGACCTCTCTCGCGGAAAAGCGCGCTGTGATAAGCCGCACGTTCCCGCAGGCCATGCAGAACTTTTTAAAGGAGCTCTGCGACAACCAGGACACCGGCTGTCTGGATCAGCTTTTTGAGACCTATGAGGACTATAGCCTTAAGATGAGAGGAATTCTTAAGGCCGAGCTGCGCTGCGCCTCCGACCCGACAGAGGAGGATCTCTCCCGGATCACGGATCATGTCCGAAAGCAGTACGGCACGACCGAGATCCGCTGGAGGATTGTCCATGACCCCTCCCTCATCGGAGGCTTTGTGATCCGGATCGGCGACCGCGAGAGCGACTGGAGTATCCGGGGACGCCTGGCGCAATTACAGCAAAAATTGATATGGAGGTGAACAGCGTGGGTTCCATAAGCTCAAGCGAAATCATCTCAATCTTAAAGGAAGAGATTGAGAATTATGACTTAGATACCGGCGACAACGAGGTTGGCCAGGTGATCTGGGTCGGTGACGGAATCGCCACCATATACGGAATGGATCAAGCCATGTACGGCGAGATCGTGATATTTGAGAACGGCGTCAAGGGCATGGTTCAGGATGTGCGCAAAAACGAGATCGGCTGCATCCTGTTCGGCTCCGACACCGGCATCCGGGAGGGCACCAAGGTCACCCGGACGAAAAAGCGGGCCGGGATCCCCGTGGGCGAGGCCTTTATCGGCCGCGTCGTCGATCCCCTGGGCGCTCCCATCGACGGCAAGGGAGCGATCGCTTCCACAGACTACCGCCCCATCGAGCACGAGGCCCCGGGCATCATCGACCGAAAATCCGTCAGTGTCCCCCTCGAGACCGGCATCCTGTCCATCGACGCCATGTTTCCCATCGGCCGCGGACAGAGAGAATTAATCATCGGGGACCGGCAGACCGGAAAAACGTCCATCGCCGTGGACACCATCTTAAATCAGAAGGGCAAGGGCGTGATCTGCATCTACGTGGCCATCGGCCAGAAGGCCTCCACGGTGGCGGGAATCGTCTCCACCCTCACGAAGTACGGCGCCATGGACTACTCCATCGTGCTGTCCTCCACCGCCAGCCAGCCGGCCCCGCTGCAGTACATCGCGCCCTACTCCGGCACCGCCCTGGCGGAATACTTCATGTACCAGGGAAAGGACGTGCTGATCGTCTACGACGACCTTTCCAAGCACGCCGTGGCCTACCGGGCGCTGTCCCTGCTGCTGGAGCGCTCACCGGGCCGTGAGGCGTACCCCGGAGACGTGTTCTACCTACACTCCCGCCTGCTAGAGCGGTCCAGCCGCTTAAGCGACGAGCTGGGAGGCGGCTCCATCACCGCGCTGCCCATCATTGAGACCCAGGCGGGCGACGTCTCCGCCTACATCCCGACCAACGTCATCTCCATCACGGACGGCCAGATTTTCTTGGAGAGCGACCTGTTCTTCTCCGGCATGCGGCCGGCGGTGAACGTGGGCCTGTCCGTATCCCGTGTGGGCGGCGCAGCCCAGACCAAGGCCATGAAGAAGGCCTCGGGCAGCATCCGAATCGACCTGGCCCAGTTCCGCGAGATGCAGGTGTTCACCCAGTTCAGCTCTGATCTGGACGCGACCACCAAGGAACAGTTGACCTACGGCGACGGCTTGATGGAGCTGTTAAAGCAGCCCCTGTACCATCCCATGAGCCTCTCCCACAAGGTCATCACCCTGTGCGCGGCCACCCACAAGGCGTTTCTGGACATCGACAAGAGCAAGATCAAGGACTTCCAGAACGGCCTCTTAGACTACTTTGACCGGCAGCACCCGGAGGTGGGAAGCGAGATCGAATCCACGGGACAGCTGTCCGACGAACTGATCAGTAAAATTATGGAAATAACCGCAGCGTATAAAAGCAAAAAGTAGGTGAGAATATGGCCAATACCAGAGAAATTCAGAGCAGGATGAAGAGTATACAGGACACGATGAAAATCACAAACGCCATGTATACCATCTCCTCCTCCAAGCTAAAAAAGGCCAGAAAAATGCTGACGGACACGGAGCCGTACTTCTACTCCCTGCAGCAGATGATCAGCCGGATTCTGCGCCATCTCCCGGAGATCGAGAACCCCTACTTCGATACGCGCCCCCAGATCAAACCGGAGGACCGCAAGGTAGGCTACATCGTGGTCTCCGCCGACAAGGGCCTGGCCGGCGCCTACAACCACAACGTGTTTAAGCTTGTGGAGGAGGAGTTGGAGCGGCCCGGAAAACCGGTGCTCTTCGTGGTGGGTGTGCTGGGCCGCCAGTACTTCGCCAAAAAGGGGATCCCGGTGGAGGAGCAGTTCCACTATACGGTCCAGAACCCCAACATGAGCCGCGCCAGGATTATCAGCGAGATGATCCTGGATTACTATTTGAGCGGCAGGCTGGATGAGGTTCACATTATCTACACCCAGATGATCACGCCCATGCGGATGGAGGCGCAGATGGAGCAGCTCCTGCCCCTCAAGCGCCAGAGCTTTTCCATCCCGGTCAATGTGCCGCTAGAGGAGATCACCTTAAAGCCCTCGGCGAACGATGTGGTGAACAGCATCGTCCCCAACTATATATCCGGCTTCATCTACGGCAGCCTGGTAGAGTCCTACTCCTGCGAGCAGAACTCCCGGATGTTAGCCATGCAGTCGGCCACGGACAGTGCAAAGAAGATGCTCTCCGAGCTGTCCATCGCCTACAACCGGGCCCGGCAGGCCGCCATCACCCAGGAGATCACCGAGGTGATCAGCGGCGCCCGGGCACAGAAAAATAAAAAGTGATAGAAGGAGGTATAACACATCCCATGAATAAAGGTAAAATTGTGCAGGTCTTGGGGCCTGTGGTGGATGTAGTGTTTGAACATAACAACCTCCCCAGCATAAGGGACGCCCTGGAGGTAGACAACGCCGGAACGCGCTGCGTGATGGAGGTGGCCCAGCACATTGGCAACGACACGGTACGCTGCATCATGCTGGCCTCCAGCGAGGGCCTCTACCGCGGCATGGAGGTGACGGCCACGGGCTCCGGAATCAAGGTTCCCGTCGGCGACGCCACCCTGGGCCGCCTCTTCAACGTGCTGGGTGACACCATCGACGGCGGGGAGGCCCTGTCGGATTCCCCCAAGTGGGAGATCCATCGGGATCCGCCGGCCTTTGAGGACCAGCGCCCGGTTGTGGAGATTCTGGAGACCGGAATCAAGGTCATCGACCTGTTGGCCCCCTACGCAAAGGGCGGAAAGATCGGCTTGTTCGGAGGCGCGGGCGTCGGCAAGACCGTGCTGATTCAGGAGCTGATCAGCAACATCGCCACCGAGCACGGCGGCTACTCCATCTTCACCGGCGTGGGCGAGCGCTCCCGCGAGGGCAACGATCTGTGGACCGAGATGAAGGAGTCCGGCGTGCTGGAGAAGACCGCCCTGGTGTTCGGCCAGATGAACGAGCCGCCGGGGTCCCGTATGCGCGTGGCTGAGACCGGACTGACCATGGCCGAGTACTTCCGCGACCAGGAGCACCAGAACGTGCTGCTGTTCATCGACAACATTTTCCGCTTCGTGCAGGCCGGCTCCGAGGTGTCCGCCCTGCTGGGGCGCATGCCCTCCGCCGTGGGCTACCAGCCCACCCTGGCGACGGAGATGGGTGCCCTCCAGGAGCGCATCACCTCCACCAAGAACGGCTCCGTCACCAGCGTGCAGGCCGTGTACGTGCCCGCCGACGACCTGACGGACCCGGCACCGGCCACCACCTTCGCCCATCTGGACGCCACCACCGTGCTGTCCCGAAAAATCGTGGAGCAGGGCATCTACCCGGCCGTGGACCCGCTTGAGTCCAACTCCCGGATCCTGGAGGCCGACGTGGTGGGCGAGGAGCACTATGAGACCGCCCGGCGCGTGCAGCAGATTCTCCAGAAGTACAAGGAGCTGCAGGACATCATCGCCATCCTGGGCATGGAGGAGCTGTCCGAGGAGGACAAAACCACGGTCAGCCGCGCCAGAAAGATCCAGCGCTTCCTGTCCCAGCCCTTCCACGTGGCCGAGAACTTCACCGGCGTGCCCGGCGTGTACGTGCCCGTGAAGGAGACCATCCGCGGCTTTAAGGCCATCATTGACGGCGAGATGGACCAGTACCCGGAGGCCGCGTTCTTCAACGTGGGAACCATTGACGATGTCGTGAAAAAGGCCCGGGAGCTCGCGCCCGCCGGAGCCGAAGTCTAAGGGGTGAGGCTTGTGAGTACTTTCTACCTAAATGTGACAGCCAGCGATAAGGTGTTCTATTCCGATCAGTGCAGCGCGCTGGTGGTCCCTCTGGCCAGCGGTGAGAAGGGGATTCTCCCCCACCACGAGAACATGGTCATCGCCATCACCACCGGCGAGATGCGCCTTCAAAAGCCCGACGGCCAGTGGATTCACGCGGTGGTCGGCAACGGGTTCATACAGATTATGAACAACCGGGTGAAGATGCTTGTGGACACCGCCGAGCTGCCCGAGGACATCGACGCGCGCCGCGCCCAGGAGGCGAAGGAGCGCGCTGAGGAGCAGCTGCGCCAGAAAAATAGCCTGGTGGAGCACTCCCACTCCGAGGCCTCCCTGGCCCGCGCTCTAACCCGCCTGCGCATCAAAGAAAAATACGTATAAACCGGCTTTACTTGTTAAAAGGCTTCCGATGGGCTATAATAAAGGATGTTTTTAATACATCCCCCAAAGGAGGCCTTTTTTGCGCATGAAACTTTTACATCGGATACTGGGAATCCTCATCGCGTTCTGCCTGATGTGGATTCTGTTCATAACTTCAATCGAGGCGGTCTGCTACTGGAACCCCGGATATTTTGAGCGGGAGTACAATAAATACCAGGTATTAAACGACCTTCCCCCCATGACCATGGAGGATCTGCTGGACGTGACGGACCAGATGATGGACTACTTAAAGGGGGACCGCAAGGACCTTCACGTGACCACCACCATGGGCGGTGAGACCCGGGAATTCTTCAACGACCGGGAGATTGCCCACATGGAGGACGTGAGAGGGCTGTTTCTTGCCGCCATCTTCCTTCGCCGCGTGTGCATCGTGACCGCCCTCGTCTGCCTTGGCCTTCTGGCTGCGTTAAAAGCGCGCTTAAGCCGGGTTCTGCCCTCCTCCCTGTGCATCGGGACCGGACTGTTTTTCGGCATCCTGGCCGTGCTCGCGGGCATCATATCCACCGACTTCTCCAAATATTTTGTAATGTTCCACCACATCTTCTTCAACAACGACTTGTGGATCCTGAACCCGGAGACGGACATGCTGATCAACATCGTCCCCGAGGGCTTTTTCATGGACACGGCCGCCCGCATCGCAGGCCTCTACGGAGTGCTTGTGGCGATTCTGTTCGGTGTCAGCATCTATCTCTGGCGCAGCGGGCGTAAAAATTCGTAACACCTTTTTAGCTTTACTTGGGAGGGGAAGTACTCTATACTTTAAAGTAGCTCTTTCCGTCCCTTTTCAGAAATACAAGGACAGGAGAATGATTGCATGAAGCGATTTTTAGCGCTGTGCCTGGCTCTTACCCTCTGCGCCTGGCCCGTCACCGCCTGGGCGGCCCCCGAGTGGCCGGATGGGATTTCCATACAGGCGGACGGCGGCATCGTCATGGAAGCGGGGACCGGAACCATACTCTACGGCAAAAACATGGACCAGCCCTATTATCCCGCCAGTATCACCAAGATACTGACGGCGTTAATCGTGATTGAATCCTGCGATTTAGACGAGGTTGTCACCTTCTCCCACGACGCAGTCTACAACGTGGAGGAGGACAGCAGCTCCGCGGGCATCGACGAGGGGGACCAGCTGACCGTGCGTGACTGCCTGTACGCGCTGCTTTTGGCTTCCGCCAACGAGAGCGCCAACGCCCTGGCCGAGCACGTGAGCGGCACCAGGGAGGCCTTTGCGGACCTGATGAACCAGCGCGCCGCGAGCCTAGGCTGCACGGGGAGCCATTTTGCAAACCCCAGCGGTCTAAACGACGAGAATCACTACACCACGGCCCACGATATGGCGCTGATTGCCCGGGCCGCCATCCAAAATCCGACCTTTGTGGAAATCTGCAGCTCCCGCACCTACCGGCTTCCCAACATCAAGCGGGCGCCTGTGGAAAAATTTCCCAAGGGTTACCCCATCGCCAACCACCACAAGATGTGGAACCGCAACGATGCCGCCTACTATAGCGGCGTGTTCTGCGGCAAGACCGGGTACACCTCCCTGGCCGGAAACACCCTGGTGACCTGCGCCAAGCGCGGCGACATGACACTGATCGCCGTCATCCTAAACGGCCATCTCACCCACTACACAGACACCAAGGCCCTGTTGGACTTCGGCTTCGGCAACTTCCAGTCCCTTAAGATTTCGGACTTCGAGACCACCTACACCTCCATCGCCAACGACATGACCATCTCCGGCATGACCTCCCGGGACGGAATCTCCCTGGAGTTGGACGAAAACAGCCGTGTGGTGATCCCCAAGAGCGCCGGTTTCTCCGACGTCTCGGCCCAGCCGACCTACGACTTGGACCGCAGCGCCCCGGAGGGCACCGCCGTGCAGGTGAACTACACCTACAACGGCCGCCCGGTGGGACATTCCTACCTGCTGTTGTCTGGAGGCGGGCAGGGGGAGAACCGCGAAGTCGGCGCGGCGGGCGGCGGAGCTGGCGGGACGAACGCGGCCGGCAATGGGACTGGCGGAGCCGGCGGGACGAACGCGGCCGGTCAGGGAACCGGAGACGCTGCCGCGGCAAACCATGCCGCCGAACAAGATCCCTCCTTAAGTTCCGGCACCCCCGGCGGCCATCCGGGCACAGGCAGTGCGAATCCCCTGGGGAATTTAGGGGACGGCAGCACCGCCACCAGCTTTAAGCTTCCCTCCAACATGGCCGCAATGTTAGGCATCGCCGCCTCCCTGGCGGTGATCGTGGCCATTATCGTGGCGGTCAAGCTCTACGTGCGCAGGAGAGAGGAAGCCCGCGCCCAGCTGCGCCGCCAGCGACGGATAAAACGCCTGGAGGACATCGGCTGCTCCTCCGCCGAGTTTGATCAGATCATGGATCAATACCGGTCCTCCACCACTTCCTCCTACACGCCCCGGCAGAGACGCAGCCGCCGCAGGCGATTTCCTTTTTGGCGGCGGTGAATACCATTGAACTTGCTCGTTCATTAGAGTATAATCATTCTGGAATATACCGCATTTTATGGAGCGAAAGGTTATGTTCATCACAAAACCCTCCCGGTTGGGAGCACATATCCGCTATGTTATCCGCCAGCTTCCGGTCACAGCAATCATTCTGGCCCTGGCGACGTTGATCTCCACGGTGTTTTTTTACTTCAGCAACAATGCCATCAACATCTCGCTGGTCTTCATCGTGGCGATCGTATTCATAGCCCGTGCGACAAACTGCTATACCGTCGGGATTATCGCATCCCTGTACAGCGTATTCTGGGTAAACTTTGCCTACACCTACCCTTACATGACGCTTGACTTTACGCTGTCCGGATATCCCATCACCTTTATCGGAATGGCTCTGATCTCCAGCCTCACCAGCAGCATGACCATCCATGAGGCCAAGCAGAACCAGCTGCTCCAGGAGAAGGACCGGATGCTAATGGATGCCGAGAAGGAGGCGATGCGCGCCAATCTGCTGCGCGCCATCTCCCACGACTTAAGGACCCCTCTGACCACCATCCTGGGGACCAGCAGCGCCTATTTGGAGCACGGCGAGGGACTTTCCGCCGGGGAGCGCCGCAAAATGATCCAGAATATTTACGCGGACGCGGACTGGCTTCTCCACATGGTGGAGAATCTCCTGTCCATCACCCGCATCCAGGACGACCGCGGGGTCGCCCACGTGACCAAAACCGAGGAGCCCGTGGAGGAGGTTGTCTCCGAGGCGGTTCAGCGGTTCCGCCGCCGCTTCCCCGACGTTGCGGTGAAGGTGACGGTCCCGGATGAATTTATCATGATCCCCATGGACGCCACACTGATTGAGCAGGTGATCAACAACCTGCTGGAGAACGCGTTCTATCACTCCGGCAGCGATCACCCCATCGAGCTGTCCGTCACCATCAAGGGCCCCTTCGCCGCCTTCACGGTGAAGGATTACGGCAAGGGCATCGATCCCCAGCTTTTGGGAACTCTGTTCGAGGGTGGAGCCATGATCCGCGGAACCGGAACAGACGCTCACAAGGGAATGGGAATCGGCCTGTCAATCTGCCGCACAATCGTCGCCGCTCATGGCGGGCAAATCTCCGCCAACAACCATGAAAGCGGCGCAGAATTCACATTTACATTACCAGATTGGAGAGAAGACTATGGAGCCTAAATCAACAGTTGTCATTATCGAGGACGAAAAGAATATCTGCAGTTTCATCGAAACCATTCTGGAAGCCCATGGCTACCAGACTGTCACCGCGACTACCGGAAACGATGGCATCTCCCTGATCGCCTCGTCCAAGCCCAGCGTTGTGCTGTTGGATTTGGGGCTTCCGGATATCGATGGCCTGGAGGTGATCCGCAGGGTCCGCCTCTGGAGCACCGTGCCCATCATCGTCATCTCCGCCAGAACCCAGGAGAAGAGCAAGGTGGCCGCCTTAGATCAGGGCGCCGACGACTATCTGACCAAGCCCTTCGGCACCTCGGAGCTGATGGCCCGGATCCGCACGGCACTGCGCCACACCCTGAGCGTGAGCCAGTCCAAGTCCCAGCCCTCCTACCAGGTGGGTGATCTGTTGATCGACTTTGAGCGCCGGCTTGTGAAGGTAAAAGGCCAGGAGGTCCACCTGACCCAGATTGAGTACAAGCTGGTATCCCTGCTGGCCCAGAATGCTGGCCGGGTTCTGACCTACGATTACATCATCAACGAGATCTGGGGCCCCTACGCGGACAGCAACAACCAGATCCTGCGCGTCAACATGGCGCACATCCGCCGCAAGCTGGAAGAGAATCCGGCGGAACCCCAGTACATATACACGGAGATCGGCGTGGGCTACCGCATGCGCGAGGAATAGCTCTCCATCTGATTTTTCCGCCATGCAGGCGATGCATATAGGGCCGGGACATCACGTCCCGGCCCTACCTTTATCTTCTCACAGGTCCTTCCCGGGCCCGCTGCGATGCTTCTTCGTGTGGTTCTTGATATTGCGCTTTCTCCGCCCTTCCTCCTTTTTCTGGAGAATCAGCTCGGCTTCCTCGTCCGTGGCCGCCTTCATGGTCTTCACCACGTAGGTTCCGCCGTACTCCGCCTTCTTGATCCGCAGCTTTCCCCGCACCAGCCCATGCTCCGGGCAGGCCGCCAGCCCATAACAGAGCCTCTGCCCGTAGGGGAACCAGCGCACCTTCTTGCGCAGCATGCGGTTGCAATACGGACACACCATATCGTTCACCGCCTTGTCCTTGATGGCCTCCTCGCGGTTCTCAAAGGTGCGCGACACATACTTATAATAATCCGGGAAACGGAGCGAAAGCTCCTCCTCCCGTGTCTCGGGCAGCCGGTAATAGTCCACGGAGATGTAGGGCTGCACCTGCGAAAAATCCATGGCCGCCAGCACCCGCCCGGTGTAAAAGGCGTCGTCCAGCGCCCGGTGGAAGGGCCGCTCCTGGTCGATTCCCTGTTCCTTTACCGCCTGGTCCAGGGACAGCTTATTTTTCCCGTCCCCGTACTCCAGGCAGTAAAGCTTCTGCACATCGTAATACAGCAGGGGTCTGGCAAACGGGATCGGCACCCCAAAATAATCCATATTCCGCTGTAGCTCGGTAAGATCCATGGATCCCCAGGTGCAAAAGCAGTAGTCCGTGCCGCACCAGTCCAGAAATTCCCGAATCACCTGCTTGAAGGTCCGCCCCTTGGACTTTAGCTCGCCCACGTCCATGTGGGTGACCTCCAATATTTTATAGTGAAGCTGTCTGTAAACCTGCGGGCGGATCAGGCGCCTGAATTCCCCCTTCTGGGCAAATCCCGCGTCCCCGTCCAGCTTCACAGCTCCGATTTCAATGATCTCAAAGGGCAGATGCTCCACGGAGTCCTCTTTCCCGCTGGCGCTCTGATTCCACTCCAGATCCAAAACAATGTAGTCCATTCTCTCATCCTGTCCAGTCTGTCTGTTATCCCTTTATATTAACATATCGGACAAGATCTGAAAAGGGGGTTTGCGCGCTCAGCGCTTCCTTCCTTTATTTACCTGCTGTCCGCCATGGCAATTGGCCGCCCCAGCACACCCGGCGCAGCCGCCCGAACAGCACCCCTTCCCCGCTCTCTTGTCCCGGATCATCTTGCGCACCACCAGCGCCACAACCCCCGCCAGAACCAGTGCAATCACGATTGTCGATCTATTTTCCACTAAAAATGCGATCATATTCTGCCTCGCCTCCTTCGCCGTATCACTCTTTCAAGTTAGTTGTTTCTAACTCATGCGTCACCTTTAAATTAGCACCTTCTAACCTCCCTGTCAATCCCTTTTGAAAAATTCCGCAAACTTTAGCGTTTCACACGGCAATATTTGAACTTTTACGCAAAATATGCTACACTATAATTTAATCTGTTTTAAAAGAAGACAAAACCTATGTTTTGAGGGAGAGGTGGACTTTGAAGATACAGGAATCCGCAGAAAACTATCTGGAAACCATTCTGATGCTGAGCCAGGTGAAGCCTCACGTGCGCTCCATCGACATTGCCAATGAGCTGGAATTCTCCAAGCCCAGCGTCAGCGTGGCCATGAAAAATCTCCGCGAGAACGGATATATCCTGGTGGACGCCAGCGGGCATATCACCCTGACAGAGGCCGGCCGCACCATCGCCGAGACCATGTACGAGCGTCATACGCTTCTGTCCAACTGGCTGATGTACCTGGGGGTAGACCAGAAAACCGCGGTGGAGGACGCCTGCCGCATGGAGCACGTGCTCAGCGCCACCAGCTTTGAAGCCATCAAACAGCACATCACCGCCGGCAGGGAGCTTTTGCCGGAAACCTGACGTTTACACTGACTTATATCAAGGAGGACACCCTATGCTAAAAGATCTCGTAACCCAATGCCGCTCCTACCGAAGATTTTTCCAGGACGTGGAAATCCCCATGGACGCCCTTAAGGACATGGCCGATAACGCCCGCCTGACCGCCAGCGCCGCCAACGCGCAGGCTTTAAAATTCAAGCTGATCAACACGCCAGAGGAGTGCGCGGCCGTGTTCCCCTGCATCCGCTGGGCCGCCGCCCTGTCCGACTGGGACGGCCCGGTCGAGGGCGAGCGCCCAAGCGCCTACATCGTCATCGCCTGCGACCTCTCCATCGGAAAGAACAAGCAGTGGGACGACGGAATCGCCGCCCAGACCATCATGCTCAGCGCAGTGGAGAAGGGCTACGGCGGGTGCATGATCGGCAGCGTGAACCGCAGCCAGCTGGCCCAGGCCTTAAACCTGGATCCCCAGTCCTACTCCATCGACCTGGTGCTGGCCCTCGGAAAGCCCAAGGAGCAGGTGGCTATCGCCCCCTTAAACCCGGACGGCTCCACCACCTACTACCGCGATCAAAATCAGGTGCACCACGTGCCCAAGCGCAGCCTGGAGGACATTCTCCTCTAATACATCCCATATAACGCCAAGCCCGCCCGCTGACGCGTTATACGGCAAATGCCGGGAAGTTTTCTGCTTCCCGGCATACTTTATGCTTCAAGCCATTACTTGGCCCTCAGCGCTCTCATAGCGTTAATGATGGCAATCACGGAAACACCCACATCCGCAAACACCGCCTCCCACATATTGGCCACGCCGAATGCGCCCATGGCCAGCACCACCGCCTTCACGCCCAGCGCAAACGCGATATTCTGCTTCACAATTTGCAGCGTCTTTCTGGCAATGCGCACCACGGAGGCAATCTTCGTCGGATCGTCGTCCATCAGCACAATGTCGGCCGCCTCGATGGCCGCGTCCGAGCCCATGCTGCCCATGGCGATTCCGATATCCGCCCGGGTGAGCACCGGCGCGTCGTTGATTCCGTCGCCCACAAAGGCCAGCTTCTCGCCCTTTCTCTGGCTCCCAAGCAGCGCCTCCACCCGGTCCACCTTGTCCTCCGGCAGCAGCTGCGCGTGAACCTCGTCCAGGCCAAGCTGCCTGGCCACGGCCTCGCCCACTTCCCTCCGGTCGCCGGTGAGCATCACCGTCTTCTTCACGCCCACCTTCTTTAAATCCCGGATGGCCAGGGCCGCCTCCTCCTTCACCGTGTCGGAGATCACCACCGCCCCGGCGTAGACGCCGTCCACAGCCACGTAGACCACCGTGCCCGCGCTGTCACACTCCTGGTAAATCACGCCCATCTGGCTCATCAATTTTCCATTTCCCGCCAAAACAGTGTGTCCGTCCACCATCACCCTCAGGCCATGGCCCGCGATCTCCTGGTTGTCGCTCACGCGGCTGCGGTCCGGCTCCTTTCCGTACGCGTCCCGGATGGAGCGGGAGATCGGGTGATCCGAGTAGCTCTCCGCGTAGGCCGCCAGCTCCAGTAGCTCGCTCTTCTCCATGGACACCGGCAGAAGCTCCGACACCTTAAACTCGCCCTTTGTCAGCGTCCCCGTCTTGTCAAACACGATGGTCGTCATGTCGGAGAGCGCCTCCAAATAGTTGCTCCCCTTCACCAGCACGCCCTTCTTCGAGGCCGCGCCGATTCCGCCGAAAAAGCTGAGCGGCACGGAGATCACCAGAGCGCAGGGGCAGGAGATCACCAGGAACGTGCAGGCCCGCCGCACGCCCTCAGCCCAGGACTGGCCAAGAAGCAGCGGGGGAAGTACCGCAAGGATTACCGCCCCGATCACCACCGTCGGCGTGTAGTAGCGCGCAAACTTGGTGATAAAATTCTCCACCGGCGCCTTCTTGCTGCTGGCATTCTCCACCAGCTCCAAAATCTTCGCCACCGTGGAGTCGTCGAACTCCCTGGTCACCCGGACCCGCAAAAGCCCGCTGCCGTTCACACAGCCGCTGATCACCTCGTCCCCGTCCGCAGCCCTGCGCGGAACCGACTCCCCGGTGAGCGCCGAGGTGTCCACCATGGAATTTCCGGACACCACAACCCCGTCTAGCGGAATCCGCTCCCCGGCCCGCACCACGATGATATCGCCCACCTGAACATCGTCCGGGTCCACCTGCTCAAGCTTGCCGTCCACCTCGATGTTGGCGTACTCCGGGCAGATATCCATCAGATCCGAGATGGACTGGCGGGAGCGGTTCACCGCGTAGCTCTGGAACAGCTCGCCCACCTGGTAAAACAGCATCACCGCCACCGCCTCGGAGTACTCCCCGACGCCGAACGCCCCGAAGGTGGCAAGCGACATCAGGAAATTCTCGTCAAACACCTGGCCGTTGCGGATATTGCGCAGCGCCCGGTATATAATATCCCAGCCCACCAGGCCATACGGGATCAGATAGAGCGCCAGCCAGGCGAGCGCCCCCTTGGGGGCGAACACCTCCATGTGCTCCGCCATCGCCAGTGGAATGTAGATGATAAAGGCTACAATGATGCGGGCCAGCATGGCCCTCTGCTTCTTCGTCATATCCTGTCCCTCTTGGCCTCCTTACAGATGGATCACGCAGTCCGGCTCCACCTTCCTGCAGACTGAAACCACTTCCTGCATGATGCGGTCAAACTCCTCCTCGGCCGCCTCGATCGTCATCTTCTGGGTCATAAAGCTCACACTGGCGTCCTCGACCCCCTTAATCTTCTTGATGGCATCCTCCATCTTAGCGGCGCAGTTCGCGCAGTCCAGATCCGTCAGCTTAAATTTCTTCTTCATATCAGTTTCCTCCGCTCTCTTAAAATTTATTCTTCTACTCCTGGATATGCTCCATACCCTGGTTGATAATGGTTCTCACATGGCCGTCCGCCAGGGAATAAAACACTGCCTTTCCCTCCCTGCGGCTCTTCACCAGCCGATTCTGCTTCAAAATCCGCAGCTGATGCGAGATCGCCGACTGGTTCATATTCAGCAGCTGCGCGATATCGCAGACACACATCTCCGCCTCGAACAGCACATACAGAATCTTGATCCGCGTCGAATCCCCAAACACCTTAAAAATTTCCGCCAGATCATACAGCTCGTCCTCATCCGGCATCTTCTCATTCACCGCCTTCACCACGTCCTCATGAACCTGGTAAAAATCACAACACTCCACATCATTAATCGCCATAGCGCACCCCCTTCCTCTCCTCATCTCTTATTTTAAAATATTTTCATATGAATATCTGTTCATATGTTTATAATTACATTATATCTACTTCCCCCAAAATGTCAACCCCCATTCTCTCCCAAATTTTTCTCCCAATTTTCTCCCACCAAAAAAGCAGCGCCCCCGCGCTGCCCCTTCCTATTTTCTATATTCACACTACTTATCTCACTGCCCCTTTTCCCCCTTCTCTCCCCCCAAACCGTGAATCCCCAGCAACCGCCTCGAATCCCGCAGCCGCGGGAGAGTGGGTGGCGGAGGCGGCGGATGAATGGGTGACTAATTGTGAGGCTCGCAGCCACTTAGTGGAATGGCGGGGCAAATCGGGGGGCAAAATCAGGCCTCAAAGCCTGATTTTGGCGGTTATGGAGGAAAAGTGCTTCAGCACTTTTCCGTAATTGGAGCAGTACCCCCGATTTGCCCCGTCATTCCGCTTAGTGGCTGCCGCCGAGCAATCCGGAACCCAGTCGTCCGCCGCCTCCGCCACCCGCTCTCCCGCCTCCCGCGACCCCTTCCCGCGGTTGCGTCCCCTATTCCCTTTCCTCAATCACATGCCTTCTCCTCATATCCGTCACAAAGCTCTCCTTAAGCACCCCCATAAGCTGTTCCAGCTCTCTCCCACGAAATGCCTCCGGCCTGGCCATCAGAATGTGCGTCCAGTATACCCCCCGCTCTCCCACGGAGGCGCACACGCAGTCCTCCGAATGGCAGATATACTCCCAGGGCGAGAACGTCAGCGCATTGCAGTTTAAACAGGAGTTGATCACCGTAAACAAGCTGGTGCTGCTCTGCAGCACGTTCACGTCCGTCACATCCAGGCTGCGGAATATCCAGTCGCTCATCTTGCGGATCTCCCGCTTCACATTGCAGAGAATGTAGGTCTGGTGGTTCAAATCCCGCGGATCCACCCAGTACTCCCCCTCGGAGCGCCTGTGAAGCAATTCAACCAGCTCATGCTGTTTGGGCACCACAAGAAGAATCTCCTCCTTTAGCAGCGGAACCACCCGGATATTCCCGATGGTCCTGTAGTCCTCATCGATCACCGTGGTGCACGCCGCGTCGATCATATTGTCCTTCAGGGCCGCGAGCAGATTATTGCGGGAGCTGATGGTGTCATTGATCTCCAGCTCAAATTCCTGGCTGAACTGATCCATCGTGGACATCAGCGTGGGAATCAAAAGCGCCCCTCTCTGGTCCCCGATCCCAAACCGGATCAGACGGCGCTCCTCGCCCTTCAGCTTGGCGAATTCCCGGTCGTAGGTCTCCACCAGCGAGCGCACAAGCCCCAGGTACGCCTTCCCCCGGGCCGTGGGCCGGACGCCGTGGGAGATCCGCTCAAACACCGGAAATCCCAGAGATTGCTCATAATTCTGTAAAAACTGGCTGAGCCCGGGCTGCGACACATACAACGTCCGCGCCGCCAGGGAAATACTTCCCAGCCGGTCTATCTCCAACAATGTCCGAAAATCCTTCAATTCCATACCATCACATTCCCATACACTCAAATTTTCCTCCATTATATCCCAAGGAATTGATCCGCGCAACGTGAAACCAGGTTCCAATATATGGTAAATCAAGGCCGCCCGCGGCCTGCACCGGCGTCCCGTAATACTCAAATGAGAGGAGCTGCCTTTGCAGTTCCCCTCTCTCATCTCTCTGTCACTGAACACACACCTGCAGGACGTCCATCGCCATCGGATCTTCCACCAGCCCAATTCTGTCGATAAAATAGAGCAGCTTCTGAAGGTATTCCTCGTGCAGCTCCACCATGGGCGTATGTCCGCAGTCCAGCCAAAACAGCTCCGCGCCCTCAATCCCCGCAGCCAGGATCTCCGCGTGCCGCTTGGAGCGGCTCTGGTCCCTCAGACCGTGCAGGATCTGCACCGGGCATGTGATCTGGTCCAGCTGGTCCCTGAAATCCGCCTCCCGGACCGAGTGGGCCGCCTGGCAGACCGTGTCCTTCTTCAGGGCCATGGCATAGTCCTCCAGCTGCTGGTACAGGCCCCAGGTGATGGGCCGCGCAAAGCATCGGGCGCTGAACTTCCGAAACAGCTCCTTGTCCGGCCACCGCCGCTCTAGCTTCTGGGGAAAATCCGGGTCCCCGTGGCCGATGGCGCATGCCCCGGTGTCCGCCACCATAATCCCCTTCACCCGGTCCTCCTTGTCAAAAATGGCCGCAGCCAGGCTCACCACCCCGCCCCAGGAGTACCCGGCCAGCACGGTGGGCCCCAGCTTTTTTCTGTCGATCAGCTTTAGGACCCGCCTGCCGATCGCGTCCACCTCCCACGGCCCCTCGGAATTGTTCCAGTCGATGATCGCCGACTGGCAGGGAAGGTAATTTGCAAGCCCCGCAAACACGCTGGGATTGGTCATCGCGCCAGGGATAAACAAAACCGTCGGCATGCCGGGGTGTAGTTTTCCAATGTATGTTAAATCTGTCTCTCTGTCCATCTCAATTCTCTTTTCTGAATAATCATTCGGTCTGAGGCCTCAAAGCCCCAGAAGCCTGGCCGGCAGCGTCTTGGACATATAGTCAATCTGCTCCATCGGCACGCCGTTGTCCGCAAAAAACTGCATATATCTCCTCAGCGCCTCCTCCCAGCGGGGATTCGCCAGCTGTCCCCCGTCGGTGGATATAATCATGTGCTCCGGCCCCATGCGCCGCAGCGCCTGAAGATTCTCCTCCAGGTTCACATGAAAGCTCCCGTCGGGCATGGGCTGGGCGTAATAGCGCCCCATGTACACGCCGTAATCCTCAACCAGCCGTTCCTGCTCCTCAAGACTCATCCGCGTCACCCAGTACTCCGGGTGGTCCACCAGAATCCGCTCCACGCCGAGGTTTCGCGCCGCGTCGATCACCGTGCGGCTCTCTGACGCGTCCAAATGGCCCGTCCCCAGCACCGCGCCGTAATGGCGGATCATCCGCAGAATCTCCTCCATCACCGGGGTCACATGTCCGCCCTCCACGCACACAATCCCGTCGTCGTACCCCTTTAAGGCCCGCTCATTCCTGGAGTCCGTGGTGGGCAGCCAGACGATCCTGGCTCCCAGCTTCAGCGCCGTCTCCACCGCGCTGGGGTTCAACCCGCCCACCGGCCGGTTTAACACAATACTCCCCAACATGGTGAGCCCCGCGTCCGGGTAAAGCCGCCTGCAAAACTCATTGCACAGCTCTGCCCTGGCCGCTGTCGCGCCGTAATGCCACTTCACCACGATCGCCCGGGCACCCACCCGGACGCCCGCCTCCATCAGCTCCAAATCCGAGTAGGAGCGGGGGTATAAGTCCGGTTTGGCGTGGACGTGCACCTCCACCACTCCCTCTAACGATACCTCTGCCATCGCCGCGCCCTCCTACAGAATTCCCGGCAAAAACAGGGAAAGTGACGGTATGAATGCGATCAAAAAGATCGTGATCACAACCGCGATCAGATACGGCCACACGCCCTTCACAATCTCCACAAAGGGCGTCTCACAGACCGCCGAGGCCGTGAACAGGTTCATGCCGAAGGGCGGCGTCGCGAGCCCAATCACCAGCGTGATACAGAAGGTCACGCCCAGGTGGATGGGGTCGATCCCCAGCTGCAGCCCGATGGGGATGATGATGGGCGCCAGAATCACCACCAGGGACAGCACCTCCATGATGCACCCGGCGATAAACAGCAGCACAAGCATCAGCAGCATAAACACATACCGGTTGCTCAGGTACGGCACGATGGTCTTCGCGATAACCGTGGGAATCCTGGCCGCGCTGAGTATGAACGTAAAGATCGCCGCCATAGCCATGATGAACATCACCATCCCCGTGGTGGCCACGGTGCGCTTTAGGGAGCGGATAATGTCCGCCAGGTGCATCTCCCGGTAAATCATGCCCCACAGGATCGTGTAGAACACGGCCACCACCGCCACCTCCGTGGGCGTGAAAATTCCGGAGTAGATGCCCCCAAGGATGATCACCGGCAAAAACAGCGTCGGCAGCGCCTCAAACACGGAGCGCAGCACCTCACCCCTGGTGTAAACCTTCACCTCCCGCTTCACTGCGGCCTTCATGAATTTTCTCCGGCTCACAGCCAGATTCGCGAGCACCATGGAAACCGCCAGCAGAATCCCGGGGATCACGGCCGCCAGAAACAGCTCCGGCACCGACACGCTCATGGTGGAGCCGTACACGATCATGCAGATGCTGGGCGGAATGATGGGCCCCAGAGCGCCCGCAGCCGCGAGCATGCCCCCCGTCTCCCCGCGGGAGTAGCCCGCGTTGATCATCGCCGGCAGCATGATGCACCCGATGGCGGTCACCGTGGCCGGCCCCGAGCCGGTCAGCGCCGCAAAAATTGCGCAGCACACGATGGTCACAGTCCCCACGCCGCCGACAGAATTGCCCATCAGCTTCTCCATACAGTTTACCAGCCGCTTGCTCATGCCGCTGGATTCCATCAGGTACCCAGCCAGGGTGAACATGGGGATCGCCAGCATCGTAAAGCTGTCCACGCCGTTCACCGAGCTCTGTGCCACCACAACCATGGGCTTTAACCCGGTTGTCAGCAAAAATATCATGCTGGAGAGCCCGATGGAGAACGCCACCGGGACGCCGAACGCCAGCAGAACCGCCATCACTCCGAGCAACAATAATGCCTGTGTCATTCTCCCGCCTCCTCTGTCTTATTTCCCGCCACATCCCCCAGCAGGCTGCTGATCGTACCCACGATCATCCCGAAGCACCCCACCGGCAGCGCGGCGTACACCACGCAGGTGGGAATTTTCAGTGTGGGCGTGCGCGACTTGGCTGAAACCGCGATCATGGTAAACCCGTACCGCAGCAACACACAGCAGGCCGTCATCACAAGCAGCTCGATGACCACCCGGTGGATCAGCTTGGCGCGCCCCGTAAGATGGTCGTTTAGGATTGTGACTGTGGCGTGACTGCCGCTCCGGGTACAGATGCTGGCCCCCAGCATGATCACCCAGATGAACGCGTAGCGCGCGAACTCCTCCGTCCCCGTCATGGAGGCGCCGAGAATATAGCGCGTAAACACCTGCAGCGCCAGCGCAATGGTCATGGCCACCAACAGGAGCAAAGCCAGCGCCTCGTACGCCTTGTTGATGATCTCGCATATTTTGTAAACCTTCCGATACATGGACCCCTCTCCCTCCATTTGGCCGCCGGGCAGCCGGTTTTAAAATGGACGCCTGGATGGCGTCCACCTTTGCTGCTCCTAAGCCGGATCATTTGTGATTATTTCAGCGAATCAATCAGCGCATTGATCTTGTCCAGGCGCTCCGAGCCGTACTTCGCTGTATACTCGTCGTACACGGGCTGAACCGCCTTGCGGAACGCCTCCTTGTCCTCAATCTCGTTGACCTGGATTCCCTTTTCATCCACCATGGCCTTTAAGAGCCTTTCATTTAAATCCGGAACCTGCGCCCGCTCCGTGTCTCTCGCGTACTCAGCAGCCTCAGAGATCCATCCCTTCTGCTCGTCGCTTAAGCTCTCCCACAGAGAGCGGGACACGGTCAGGCTGATGGGATTGTACAGATGCTCCGTCAGGCTGATGTATTTGCACACCTCATAGGACTTGTAGCTGTACATGGGTCCGATGGGCTGCTCAAGCCCGTCGATGGTGCCCTGCTGCAGGCCCGTGTAGCACTCGCTGGAGGCCATGGATACCGGGTTGGAACCCAGCGCCGAGAATGTGGCCAGGTATGTCTCGTTTCCAGGGACGCGGATCTTCATGGACTTTAAGTCCTCCGGGGTGTTCACCGCACACTTGGTGTTGATCACGCTCCTGAAGCCGCCTTCCGCGTAAGCCAGAATCTTCACGTCATACTCATCGTACAGCTTCTGGATTAGATCCCCTGTGATATCCTGGCTGTCCATCACCGCGTGTGCCTGCTTCTCGCTGGTAAACAGGTACGGCATGTCAAACGTGCAGAACTCCGGAATGTTGGAGCTGTAGCTGAAATTTGAGATAATCGCGCAGTCGATGGTTCCCAGTTTCATGCCCTCAATCATGGATGCCTCGGACCCCAGCTGGGCGTCCGAGAGAATGTCAATCTGGATCGTCCCTCCGGACAGCTCCTTCACCTTCTCGGCGAAGAGCTCCGCCAGCATCTGGTACGGATCGTTCGTGGCCGGGTCGATGTGTCCCAGCTGGATCACCAGCTCCGGCTCTGCGCTGCTGTCCGCCGAAGTACTCTGCTCCGTCCCGGCGGGCGCCCCGGTGTTTGTCCCGGCGGTTGTTCCGGTGGTCGTCCCAGAGGTTGTCCCGGCGGCTGCCCCCCCTGCGCTTCCCCCCGCGGTCTTTCCGCAGGCCGTCGCTCCCAATGCCACTGTCACTGCCAACATAATCCCCAAAATACGTCTCATAATCTTGTCACCTTTCTCCTTCCCCTGTTCACAAATCACTTACAAGTTTTGTACCTTCACTATAGCATCATCCCCTACTCTGCACAAATATGAATAATCAATCCCATGATATAAGCTAAACTTATATCACAGCCAATAGAATTTCCTTATATTCCCTAGGGCGCAGCGCCTGTAAAAATCTGCTGCCTTCAACGGCAAAAAGCCCGCAAAAAGCAAAAAAACCGGGAGCCAGGCAACCTCTTTCGATTACCTGACTCCCGGCAATATCTGCCATTCAATTCCGTTTTATCCCGCAATTTTATTCCGCAGTTTTATCTCACAGCCAAACCTGCCGCTTACCTGTCGTGGCCGCCGCAGTGGTGCTCACTGCCGTGGCAGCTGTGATGGCCTTCACCCTCGTGGTGATGGTTGCACATAGTGTTGGGATCATAATTTAACTCTCCCTTTAACAGCGCTTCCACCGCCGCGTCCGCGTCGCCCGTCACGCCCGGGTAGAGCTCGATTCCGGCCTGGGCCAGCGCGTTTCTCGCGCCGCCGCCGATTCCGCCGCAGATCAGCGTATCCACGCCGTTTCTCCGCAGAAATCCAGCCAGCGCCTCGTGGCCGTCCCCGCCGGTTCCAACTACCTCGGAGGAAACAATCGCGTTGTCCGCAACCTCATATATCTTGAACTCCTCACAGTGACCAAAATGCTGAAATACCTCATGGTTTTCATATGTTACCGCAATCTTCATTCTTACAACCTCCTGGTTTATTTTCACAGCGGCGTCTCTTGCATTGGCGCTGCCCGCAGTTTCTGTGGCAGCACTCCGCAGCCTGAGGACAAATCTGATAATTGCCGCCCCGGATCTCCAGCCGTTTGCCGTTCACAAGGCAGTCCGCAATCTTTTTGCGAGCCGTATTGTAAACCGCCTGCACCGTGGTCCTGGCGACCCCCATCTGCACGGCGCACTCCTCCTGTGTGCACTCCAGCAGGTCGATCAGCCGGATTGTCTCATACTCCTCCAGCGTCAGCTCCACCTGGTCCTGTGTCTCCCCGCCCAACGGGCCGAATACCTCCACGGACGGCAACGCACAGACTCGTTTTGCCTTACAGGGACGCGCCATACTCCTCCTCCTCACACGCCGTTTTTGACTTATGTCATAAATTATAATCAAATTACCGACATATGTCAATATCTAACCGGAAATTAATTTTTTCACACCTCAACTGCCGCACAGTTGGAGTCGATGGCGGTGTTGGCCACCCGGTGGCTCTGATCCCACTCAAACGGCCACTCCATCCGCTCTGAATCGTACTGCGCAAACACGTCCTTTCCGGCCGCCTTCGCGTAGTAGAGCGCCATATCGCTGTGCTGGAACAGCTGGTTAAAGCTCCTGCCGTCCTCCGGGGAACAGGCGATGCCGATGCTGCAGGTCAAGTCGCACTGCACCGACTCGGAGCTGCAGAGCTCCCTGAATGTCTCCAAAATCGAATCCGCCCTCCGCAGGACCGCCGCATTGTCCAGGTAATCCGGAATAAACACCAGGAACTCATCCCCGCCGATGCGGGCCACCATGTCTCCGCCCTCGATCACCTCCGGCAGCTTCTCCGCAATCTTCTGCAGCACCGTGTCCCCAAACATGTGTCCGTAGCTGTCATTGATGTGCTTAAAATCATCCACATCGATGATCAGCATCGCGCCTCTCGCTCCCTCCTCGTTTCCGGAAAGGAATTTCCCGATCCGCTTGCGGGCGGTTGTCTTATTGTAAAGCCCCGTGAGCTCATCCCGTTTCGTCTGATCGATCAGAACCTGAGCCGTCCGCTTCTCCTCGTCGATGTCCACCATAACGCCCACCACCTTCGCGGGATCTCCCATCTCGTTAAACTGTGTGGACGTGCGGATTTTGCACCAGCGGTAGCGGCCCTCGCTATCGGCCAAACGGAGCTCCAGCTCCCCGTACGGTTCGCCTCCATAGATCCGCTTCACCAGACCCGCAATTTTCGGCATCTCCTCCGGATGTACATGGGAGGCGTGGGACATACGCCTGCTGATGTGCTCTCTGATGGGCTGATAACCGAATTTCTTGCCCCAGTTGGAGGAACAGCTGAGATAATCCCTGGCGATATCCCACTCAAAAATAATATCGTTGCTCTGCTCCATGATAATCCGATGGCGCTCCAGCGTCATCCGCAGCTCCTCCTGAGCCGATTTAGACTGGCTGATATCGACCAGAATGGAGATCAGGGATTCCTTTCCGTCCTCCCCCACAACCATCTGGCTCTTGTCCAGAACCCAGAGTATCCGCCCGTCGCGGGTGGATACCCGGTATTCCAGCTCCACTGTACTGCCGACCTTTAACTGCTCCCTGACCTGGTGAAGCACTTCGTCCCGGTCCAGGGGATAAATCATATTGATGTAATGGTTCTGGAACCGACTTTGCAGCTCCTCCTCCGTGTAGCCCAGCAAATTTAAGAATCGCTCATTCACCTGGACCAGCGTAAACCACCGGTCGTTGAGGCACTGCTGCACGCCGCCCACCAGATTATACAGCACATTGGTGTAGGCCTGGTCCATCAGCTTGAGCGGCGCCACCGCCTCCGTCTCCGTCTGCCAGACTAAAAGCGCGCTGTGCTGGTGCGGATTTCCGCTGTCGATGCGCAGCAGCGTCGCCTGACACCAGCGGTACTGCCCGCTCATCCGGTTCAGGATGCGGAGCCGGTAGCTGCGCCGGTTTAAACCGTCCTCAAAAAATGTCTCCATATAAGAGTCCGAAAGCTTTATCACAAGCTCCCGGTCCTCCGGGTGGACCAGCTCCGCCGCAAAATTTAACATCGATTCCCGGAAGCTGTTCCCGGAGCGCAGCAGCTCGAACGTGTTGTCCGGCATATAGACCACATGATAAAAATCGTTGGACACATCCACTTCCATCACCGTGGAGTCCGTGTATTTCATCATGGCAAAATACTTCATCTGGCCCATCTGAAGCGTGTTTAAGGGGTCAGGCGCCTTGTAGTAGGCTGTGGCCGCCGGCTTCACGTACTCCTTCTTCACGGACGCGCCGTCCGCATACTCCCTCGCCAGGTTCTTGAAGGCCACCCGCACATTCTTCAGGCACTCCAGCAGCTTGGGCGAGAACGCACCGCACTCCCCGTTCAGGATCATATTAAACGCCTGCTCGGAGGACAGCGCTTTCCGGTACACCCGGTCCGTTGTCAGCGCGTCGTAGCAGTCCGCGATGCCCACCACCTGGGCACATACGGGGATGCTGTCCCCCTTGAGCCCGTCCGGGTATCCGCTTCCGTCCCAGCGCTCGTGGTGGTATCTGCATATATTGTAGGCGTACTGCAAATATTCCTTATCGCTCATCCGGTCCAGGCCCGCCAGTATCTCGCAGCCCTTGATCGAATGGCTCTTCATAATCTCAAACTCTTCCTTGGTCAGCTTCCCGGGCTTATTCAAAATCGAATCCGGGATCGCAATCTTTCCGATATCGTGCATGGACGAGGCGCTGGAGATCATATCGATGCTCCGCTCGTTCAGTCCGAACTCCGCATAGCAGCGGGACACGTCCTCCAACAAAACCCTGGCAAACATCCGGATTCTCTGAATGTGCTGACCCGTCTCCACACTCCTGTACTCGATGATGGAGGACAGGGCATCGATCATCACCGCGTTGGATTCCCGCAGCTTTGCCGCCTGCTCCTCGATCAGCTCCTCCTGGTTTAAGCGGTGCAGGTTCAGCTCAATGATATTCTGAATCCGCCGCTTGATCACATGGGGCTCAAAGGGCTTCTTCACGATATCCGACGCGCCCAGATCAAAGGCGTGTACCTCGTGCTCCACAGACTCCTCCGCCGTGATGACCACCACCGGCACATCCGAGAAATTCCCTCTCTTCCGCATCTCCATCATCACCTGGTAGCCGTTCTTGACGGGCATCATCAGATCCAATAGCAGCGCGGCAATCCGATTGTGATACTCTTCCAGCAGGAGAAGCGCCTGTTCCCCGTTCTCCGCCTCCAACAAATTATAGTCCTTTTCCAGTACTCCCCGAAGAATCGCCCGATTGATCTCCATATCATCTACAATCAGGATTGTATCCCTTGTATTCATATCGTTGTCTCTCCACGCTCCAGCCCCAATGGCTCCTACCAGATACTGTAAAACTCACAAAGCTATCATAACCTATTCCCGAACCGAAAACAACCTTAACATACAAAAAGCCTCAGGAAATCATGTTTCCTGAGGCTTCCGCGAGAGGCGACAACCGGAATCGAACCGGTGATAAGGGTGTTGCAGACCCGTGCCTTACCGCTTGGCTATGTCGCCATAATTCTATTAAAAAAACTCCCCGAGTAGGACTCGAACCTACGACAGCGCGGTTAACAGCCGCGTGCTCTACCGACTGAGCTATCGAGGAATAGATACTATTGCCGTCCGAATTATTATACTGCATATCTCACAATTCTTCAAGCACTTTTTAAATTAAATAATACGTACCCTCAAAACCACATATTGAACGATTTCCGATTTCTTTGTTTCCTATCCTAAACCTTTTGGTTAAGCCCTCGACCGATTAGTATTAGTCAGCTACGTACATTACTGCACTTCCACCTCTAACCTATCTACCTCGTCGTCTTCAAGGGGTCTTACTCTTGCGATGGGATATCTCATCTTGAGGGGGGCTTCACGCTTAGATGCCTTCAGCGTTTATCCCGTCCCGACTTGGCTACTCTGCCATGGGTTTGATACCCAACAGATACACCAGAGGTCAGTCCATCCCGGTCCTCTCGTACTAAGGACAGCTCCTCTCAAATATCCTACGCCCGCGCCGGATAGGGACCGAACTGTCTCACGACGTTCTGAACCCAGCTCGCGTACCGCTTTAATGGGCGAACAGCCCAAC